>JASLKI010000310.1 GCA_030747575.1 Verrucomicrobiota bacterium
CGACAGCGACACGGCCACCGGCTTCAAGAACGACGCCTACGAGGGCACCCCCACCGGCTTGGCCAAGCCGATCGGTGCGGATCTGGTCGTCCAGTTCGGCTGGCGCGACGGCAAGCCCAACGGCCTCGCCGCCTACGACCCACTCGTCGGTGATGACTCACCTCTTGTCGTGGACTACGCCTTCAGCGTCAGCGGCGATACGATCAACGCCGTGATCGCCCTCTCCGATCTTAAGTTGACAGCAGGCCAGTCGGTCGGCTTCTCCGCCTTCCAGGAAGGCGCCAGCGATGGGTGGGCCGTCGATTTTGTCGAGTCCGACAGTTTAACACTTGAAGGGGCCAAGGCCGAGGGCGGCATTGCCTCTGTAGATGATCCCAGCGACATGGCCGACTCCAGCGGTGACATCAAACAGATCCAAGTGTTGGTGGAGAACGGAAATCTGTACCTGAAGATGTCTGTTTACGGCGTCGCAGCCCCAACTGTGGAACAGACTCCAGAGGGGATGAAGAACCGCTACTACTACCATTGGCTATTCGATACCGACAACGACACGGCTACCGGCTTCAAAAACGACGCCTACGAGGGCACCCCCACCGGCTTGGCCAAGCCGATCGGTGCGGATCTGGTCGTCCAGTTCGGCTGGCGCGACGGCAAACCCAACGGCCTCGCCGCCTACGACCCCCTCGTCGGTGATGACTCGCCTCTCGTCGTGGACTACGCCTTCGCCACCAGCGGCGACTCGATTGAAGCCATGATCCCCTTGGCCGACCTTGGCCTGACGCTTGGCCAAACGGTCGCATACTCGGCCTTTCAGGAAGGCGCCAGCGACGGCTGGGCCGTCGATTTTGTCGAGTCCACTGTGGTTACCCTGAGTCAGGACACGAAAGTGGACATGACGCTGGAAACCTTGTTTGCCGGCAACGCTTATGGTTTCGAAATTCAGGTCATGGACGATGGCGACACCAAGGTCGATGCCGCCAGCGTGGCGGTGTCCGTAAATGGGACCTCCGTCGAAGCGACCCTCGCCCAAGCGGACGGCGTGACCGTGATCACCGGGCAGAACCCCTTCTTGGTGCCCGAGGAAGCCACCCTCACCGTCAGCCTCACGCTGGATGCCGGCGGCACGACACAGTCCAAGGACTTCGTGATCGGGATAGACGCCTACACGGTTCTTCCGGAAGCACTCAGTGGGGGTACAACCGGGGAGGAGAGCGGATTCCTGGTGGGTGTCACCCAGATCAGTTCCGCCACTACTTTGCTCTCCAGTCTGCATGAGAATAAGGCGGAACTCGCCGAGAAACAGCTGGCGGGCAAAATGATCGATCCGGATTACGAGGACGAAGAGGTGCCGTACGTCAACGAGGCAGACGAGGATGCTGAGGAGGAGTTCGTTGTTGTCTACGACACTCCTGATATCATCAACTGGTTTGAACAGGCACCGGGTGAAGCAGGCAATTTTCGCGCAGGACTGGGCTTTGAAGACAAGCCGTTTCCATTTCTCCCAGGCTGGAACGGATTGCACGATGGCGTCGTGATCGAAATCCGCGCCTATCTTGATCTTGAGGCCGGTTCACACAAAATCGGCATGAACGGTGAGGGCGGCTGGAAAGTAAGCGGTGGCACCGATGCCAGTGGCATTTTGGTAGGACTTTACGACAACTCAGAGATTGAGAAGGTCCCCACTTACTACCCCTTGGATCAGTACGTAGACATCGTTGTCACCAAGGCGGGACTGTATCCCATTCGTGTCCTTTGGTTCCAAAGCAGGTACAACAAGGCCCCTGGCATGCAGTTGGAACTTTTCACCGTCAAGGATCGCGCCAAGCATCTGATCAACGATCTCAATGATCCGAAAGCCATCCGGGCCTACCGTGTGGCCGTACCTCCTCCCTTCACAGGGGTTTCCTCAACTGAGTCAGTTTCAGTCCCAACAATTGTCGATTTCGGTGATTTGTCGGGCGATGCCAGCTACGAATTTCACTTCAAGGCCATCAAATCGGGGGCATCGACCGCGATTGCTGGGAATAATGCCTTTGCATTGAAGCTGGATCAATGGAACGAACAAGGTGTGTTCGGTACGACTGTTTTTGGAGTTGCCGACAATGTTTTCACGCCGGTTGAGGGCAAAAGCGTTGCCTCTGTCTTCGATCGTGATGTGCATATCGTGGTTGTGAATGACACGGCCGCAGGGGAAACCCATCTTTATGTTAACGGTGACCGTGTGGGAGTGTTGGACGGGAACTTTGAACTTGCAGGCGAGGCAAAGGTGATGGGCGCAAGGATCAACGCAAACACAGACCCAATGGGCGAAGGAAGTGTAATGCACAAATGGGCAACTTATAACTCTGCGCTGACGGATGCGGAGATTGCGGATCTAGCTGCAGCTGTGGCTGTCGAAGTGGAACCTCCAGCACTCAGCATCGTGAACAACGGCAATGGAACCATCACCGTGACCTTCGGTGGCAAGTTGCAGGCAGCAACCTCAGTGAAAGGTCCCTGGGCGGATGTGGCAGGGGCAACTAGTCCGCTGACCATATCTGCAGGCGAGGCGCAGCAGTACGCCCGTGCCGTGAGAGAGTAATTATTATAGTTTGTTTTGAGTTAGTAGTAGATAGGGGTGAGAGGCGGGCATTCATGCCCGTCTCTTTTTTCAATTGAAGGCAAACGATTTATGAAGCCGAGAAAGAAAAACGTGGGGCCGGGGCAGGCAATTGCGGGCTTCACCCTGATCGAACTGCTGGTGGTGATTGCCATCATCGCCATCCTTGCAGCTATGCTCCTCCCTGCCCTCTCCAAGGCCAAGGCCAAGGCGTACGAGATCACCTGCCTGAGCAACTTCAAGCAGTTGCAACTTTGCTGGCAGATGTACACCGACGACAACGACGACGTCCTCCCCCCCAACCACAATGCCGGCGGCGGTGGCGCATGGATCAGCCTGAAGGGCTCCTGGATCCTCGGCAATGCCAAGCGCGACATCACCGACTTCAACATTCGCAACGGCATCCTGTTCAAGTACAATGACTCGAGCGCCATCTACCGTTGCCCGGCAGACCGAGCCAAGGTCGTTTATCAGGAACTCGAACACCCCCGGACACGCTCCTGCTCCATCGTCGATAAAATGGGTAAGAGAGGCCAGAAATTCTCCGCCATCCGCAATCCCGGGCCGTCTGGCTCGATCGTGTTCATGGACGAGGACGCCTTCAGCATAAACGACGGTAATATTGGCCTGCGCTACTACCCGGAAACCAAGTGGGGCGACGGCCCGGCCAAGCGCCACGGCTGGCTGCCGCCCGAGCCTGACCGCCAGCCATTTGGCGAGTACGGCAACGGCGCAGTCATGAGCTTCGCCGACGGCCACGCCGAGCGCTGGGGTTGGCAATCTACCCACCCATTCATGCGCGGCAAACCCCGTGACGAAGCCATCCCCGATCTACGCCGCATCCAGCGCCACCTAACCAACCAACCTCCACCCATCCCCTGAACCAGCAAAAATGATTTCCTCCCAGTTCGTTTTTAAATTCGCTCTGTTCGCCGTATCGTCATGGGTTGTTCTCCCATTGGCCAACGCCGAGCCCCTCTTCATCACCACTGATATTTTTCCGCCCGGTGTAAAACACACCCACTCGAGCAGCATCGTGCAGTGCCCCAACGGCGACATGCTGGCCTGCTGGTTTCACGGCTCCGGCGAGCGCACGGCCGACGACGTGCTCGTGCAGGGTGCCCGCCTGAAAAAAGGGGCCAAGCGCTGGGGACCGGTTTTCGAGATGGCCGACACGCCCGGCTTCCCAGACTGCAACCCCATCCTGCATATCGATCCCAAGGGACGCCTACGTCTGTTTTGGGTCTCGGTGCTGGCGCATCGATGGGAATGCAGTCTCCTGAAGTTCAGACGTGCGGAGGATTACCAGGGCACCGGTGCGCCAAACTGGTCGTGGCAGGGTATCGTGCAACTCAAGCCTGGCCCCGAGTTTGCCCAGGTGATGAAGCAACGCTTTGACGAATTACAACTCAACACTGAGATGTGGGCCGAATACGCCCAGCCTTACGAGACCATGCTACTGAAAGCAGCGAACGACCCGTTCAAACGGCAGACCGGCTGGATGCCCCGCACCCATCCACTGACACTGCCAGGCGGGCGGATACTGCTCCCCATTTATTCGGACGGCTTTAATGCTTCGCTCGTGGCGATCTCCGATGACGACGGCGACACGTGGCGTGCCAGCCGGCCGATCATCGGCCTTGGCCCCATACAGCCCAGCTTGGCCAGGCGGCGCGACGGGACGATCGTCGCTTTTTGCCGCGACTCAGGCCCTCCCCCTTTCCGGGTGATGACGAGCCTCTCCCAAGACAACGGCGAGACGTGGAGCGCGGCGCTGGACACCGACATCCCCAACCCCGGCTCGAGCCTTGAGGTGACCGTCCTGCGCGATGGCCGTTGGCTGATCGTGTACAACGACTCCAACAAGTCACGCGACAACCTCACCGTCTCCATTTCCACAGACGAGGGAAAAACCTGGCCGCTGAAGCGGCGGCTCGAACCGCAAAGCGACGGGGCCACCTCATTCGCCTACCCCTCGGTCATCCAGTCAGCGGACGGCGCGGTGCACATTACGTACACCTGCAAAGGCTCGCGCGGGGGGCGGATACGCCACGGCATTCTACAACTGGATCAGCTCAAGACCGACTGACCGGTGTTTCTGGTTACCGTTGGGGGGTTCAGGCGGCGTTGGGGTTGCCGCACTTCGGGCCCTTTAAGGGATCCTTGGAAGCTGCAAGAGTGGGATGATTCTCGGCATCCTTGTTCAGGTCGATCCACTCCTGCTGGTCGTCCGGCACGTTATCCTCCGAATATATGGCCTCCACCGGGCATTCCGGCACGCAAGCATCACAGTCAATGCATGTGTCGGGATTGATCAACAACCGATCTGGCGCTTCGTGGAACGCCTCCACCGGGCACACATCCACACAACTCGTGTACACACAATCCACGCAAGCTCCTGTTACAATGAATGCCATGATTCTGTTTATTTAAGGTTAAAACTACGAACGCGGAGATGCTGTGCACTTAGCCCAGCAGTGTCAAGCGAGATTGTAACCAAACACTTGTCCCCTGTGTTCATCCGAAAACCGAACCAAGCATCTGGCCTGTGGTGATCCAAATGCCCCACGTTATCGCGGTCGTGATCAGCGACACCAAGCTGCCCTTGAGAACCCCGATCGGCTCATCGTCGGCCTGGATCATGTAGCCCAAGAGCAACGCACCGATCACGAACTGAGTGGCGTAGGCAATCCAGACAGGAAACCCAATATTGTTGACCACGAACATCACCGCCGACGTCACAATCAGCACAATCGACATGAGAAAATACGCCGACTTAAAGGTAACGTCCTCCTTGAACACCGCCCGCACCGCGAGCAACAGGCTGGCCGCCTGCACCGGGATGATGATCGCGAACAGAATCACAAGTAACACCAGCAACCCCGGCATGCAGAATAAGAAGACGCCCAGTAAAATCAGCACCCCGATGACAGCACCCGCATTCATGCGGCAAGCGTAACCTGTTATATATTTTAATTAAATATATTTATTTTATTTTAAGGTCGCATTTGAGGCATTGAAAATCGCCGTCAACCGGGTACTTTTCACCTCACATGACCGATCTGCCCGCAATCTTTCGTCGCTCCCTTGGCCCTGCCTTGGCGTTGGCCCTGCTGGCTGCCGCCCCGCTTGGCCAAGCGGTGACATTGTTCGACTACAGGGCGGACTGGAAACTGTGGCGCGGCAAAAAAACCCCTTCCCGCCCGGACTACTGGGCCTGGACCAAGGCAGACCATGACGACTCGGACTGGGAGACCGCCTCGACCCCGGTATTCTTCGGCGAGAAGGTCATCGGCGGCACCGAGCTGGAGGACATGAAGAGCCGCTACAACTCGTTTTTTCTCCGGCGCAAGTTCGACTGCCCGGACACGGACACGATCACCTCGATCACGCTGCGCGCCAAGGTGGACGACGGCTTTGTGGCCTACATCAACGGGACTGAGGTGGCGCGGCACAATGTCGAGACTGACAAGCCGAAGTACAACACAGCCTCCTCCAAGGCGGCGACGGAGCCGCTGCGGTTCCGGAGCTACGCGCTGAAAAATTTTGCCGACGTTCTTGTCGATGGAGAGAACACGATCGCGGTGATTGTACTCAACCAGCGGCGCACCAGCCCGGATGTCCTGTTCGACGCGCGCCTCACAGCGGTGTCTGTCGAGAGTGTCCCGCCAAAAGTGAAGACGATCGATCCGCCAAGCGGCCTAGCCTCGAGCCTTGGCCAAGTCAGCGTCACGTTCTCCGAACCGGTGAGCGGCGTTGATGCCCCCGACCTGTTGGCCAACGGCACGCCGGCTCGCTTGGTAGAGGGCAGCGGCCGGACGTGGGTGTTTCAACTCGGCGACCTGCCCCACGGCAAGGTGAGCCTCTCGTGGGCCAAGGAGCACGGCATCACCGACCAGGCGCAGACCCCCAACGCGTTCCTGGAAACAGCCAACGGGAATCGCTGGACGTACACGTACGCCGACGACAACCCGCCGTACGTCAGGCGGGCCAACCCGCCGGCCGGATTGACGGTGAAATCGCTCGACACAATCGAGGTCGAATTCAGCGTACCTGTCAGCGGGGTGGATGCCACCGATCTGCTCGTCAACGGCAAGCCGGCGAAAAGCGTGACGAAAATCAGCGACAGTCACTATCGGTTTGCGCTTGCCCAAGCCCCGGGCGAGGAGGTGAAAATCTCGTGGGATCCACTGGCCTATATCATCGGCACGAACCCTTTCAAAAAGCCTTTCGTGCCGCTTGGTTGGTTTTACCGAGTGGATGCCAACGCACCGCCACCACCGCGCATCGTGATCTCCGAGATCATGTACCACCCGATCGAGGAGCCTGAATTCGACCGGAGAGGCCAGCCGGTGCTCGACCTGTTGGAGGATGTGCACGAGTTCATCGAACTGCACAATTTCAGCCGCGAGACGGTCACGCTGGACAACTGGCGGATCAGCGGCGGCATCGACTACGCCTTCCCGGCGGGGACGACGGTCGAGAGCGGCGGTTTCCTGATCGTGGCGAAGAACCCGAAGCGCCTAGCCTCAATCAAGGAATACCGCCTGGGAAGCGTAACCGTGCTGGGCCCATACGAGGGCGTGCTCAGCAACAACGGCGAACGGGTTAGCGTGGAGAATGACGGCGGCAACACCGAGGACAGTGTGCGTTACTCGGCGCTGTTTCCCTGGCCTATCGGCGCGGACTCGATCGGGGCAGGGCCAAAGTGGACCGGCATCGACCCGATGCAGTATCAATATCGCGGGATGTCGCTTGAGAGAATCAACTTTTCCCTGCCGGGCAGCGATCCGGCCAACTGGGTCGCTTCGCCGCTCGAGAAAAACGCCACGCCGGGCCGGCCGAACCACATCGCGCGCAAACGCTCGATGCCGGCGCCCATCGTCACCTCCACCCGCGCAGTCAATAGCAAGGGCAACATCCTGATCGGCAAACTGGACGCCGTCACGATTGAGACCAGGTTCTCCACCAACGAGACACTCACCGGCGTCACGCTCGAGTACTTTTATGACAACCTCGAGAAAGAAGGCGAGACCTTGGCCAAGCGTGACATGAAACTGGTGGGTGGACTGTGGACATACAAACTGCCCAAGAAACCGGACCGGACGCTGGTCCGCTACCGAATCCTGGCGGATCTCGGCAAGGGACAGGAGCAAATCTCCCCGCGCAAGAGTGATCCGTACTCCTGGCACGCCTATTTCGTGATGCCCAAGTTCAGCAACACCAGAAAATATTTCGAGTTGATGGTTTCAAGAAAGGGCATCAGCCAACTTTCCAAGAACGCAGCGGCCAACCCGCGCAGCGGCTACCGACCAGCCAAGAACATCAAGCCGCGTGGCCCGTGGAACGACACCGTGCACGGCGTCCTCGTTTACAACGGCGAGGTGCGCGACGTGTACGCCCGCTGGAATGGCAGCTTTTTCCGCCGCAACGCCGGCCGCAACTCGTGGAAGGTTCGCCTACCGCGCTACAAACAGTTCAACGGCCAGAGCGACCTACTGTTCACGGACAAGGACAACGTGACGGTGGCCGCACACACGCTGTACCGGGAGCTTGGCCTTCCCACCTCACACACTGAATGGGTCGATATCGCGATCAACAAACGTAAAATGAGACGGCTCATAATCGAGGATCACAACGACCGAATGCTGGAAAATTACCACGAAGATCAGACCCGACGAAACCCCGGAACCGAGCTTGAACCCAACGGGCATATCTACAAGTCCAGCGGTATCCTGCAAAATCTAGGCCCGTACGGCCGCGGCGATGGCGGCAAACTGGGCACCAACGACGGCTGGACTGGACTGCAGCGTTACGAATGGATTTACTCCTCCAAAAATCAGGACTGGAAGGGGCACACCGAGCTTAAGGAAATGATCGACGGCCTGGCCAAGAACAGGAGCAACACCACCCGGCTCAAGCAATGGTTCGAGGCAAACTGGGACATCGAGTCCCTCATGAGCTATATCGCCGTGCGCAACTGGATGGGCACCTGGGACGACACGGTGCACAACTTCTACATTTGGCGCCGGGCCAACGGCCGCTGGGCGCTGTTGCCGTGGGACTTCGACAACGACATGCGCAACGACTACATCAGTCGGTCCATCTTCATCGGCGAGGCCGGCAACCCAAACACCACCCACGGCACGCACACCATCAAGGACGCGTTTTTCAAGGCGTTCCGCACCGAGTACAAAGAGCACCTTTATTACCTGAACAACACGCTGCTCACGCCAGAAAGCCTCAGCCGCATGGGCCTGAGCGGCTACACCTCATTCGCCCGCGGACGCCAGTCCAACGTCAACAATCAGTGCGGCAAGGTAAAAATACCCAGCCAGCCCTCGGCCCAACAATTAACCGGCGGCAGCTCCGTCTACTCCCCGGCATCGATGTTGGTCTCCGCGTTCGAGAGCAGTGACGGGAACACCACTCATGCCAGCACCCTTTGGGAAATCCGCACCGCTGATGGCTCGTTCACCTACCCCGTTTTTAAGGCAAAAACGACGGAGAACCTGACTGAGATGCCGGTGCCATTCGACCTGCTCGAGTTCGGCCGCACCTACTTTTGGCAAGCCACATATATCGACTCGAAGGGCCGCAAGTCACTGCCCAACACGGAAGCCGGTTTCCGCTACGGCGGCCACGCCAAGTCGACGGATCTCATTTCCCTCAAGGACACGGAGTGGAGGTACAACGCCGACGGCAAAAACCTCGGCACCACCTGGCGCAAGGCCGAGTACGACGACGACGCTTGGCCAAGCGGCAAGTCGTACCTTGGCCGCGCCACGTCCCGGCAAAAACACAAAATGGCCACCACGCTCAAGATGGGGGCCACCACGTTTTACTTCCGTAAGTTGTTTGACTTCGACCCGCCGGCCGGTGGCGGTGAGCTGCAGATCCGCTTCCTCATTGACGACGGGGCTGTGTTTTATCTTAACGGCAAGCAGATCCACCGCGTGAACATGAAGGAACGCGGCAGCATCCGCTACACCACACGGGCCTTGAGCACCGTGATCGATGCCGAGCTGAGCGGTCAGATTACTCTCCCCGGAAAATCGCTGAAGCAGGGCAAAAACCTCCTCGCGGTCGAGGTGCACCAGTACTCGACCAACGACCGGGACCTCGCCTTCGGCCTCAGCCTTCACGCCACCGTGGAGAGCCTGCCGAACGGTGTCATACTCAACGAACTGATGGCCGCCAATCGTGGCTCGGTGACACACGCCGAAACAAACCCCGACTGGATCGAGCTGCACAACCCGACCAACCGCGACATTGACCTCGGCGGTGCAGGCCTAGGGGACGGTGTTGCCCTGGAGCCAACCTTCTTTTTCCCCGCACATACCATCCTACCATCCAAGGGCCACCTTGTTGTCTGGTGCGATGACCAAAAGGAGTCGCCCGGCTTGCACACCGGCTTCGCGCTCAACGCCGACGGCCAAAACATCGCCCTTTGGTGGCCGAGCGACGAGGGACTGAAAATCCAGGACGCCATCGGCTTTGGCCCGCAGGTCAACGATCTCTCGATCGGCCGCGAACCCGACGGCCTTGGCCCGTGGACGCTCAGCGCCCCCACCCCCGGCCTGTCCAACGCCAATTCGGACTTGGGCAGCATCCAGATGCTTACGATCAACGAATGGATGGCTCAGCCAAACAACGGTAACGACTGGCTCGAGTTGTTCAACAAATCCGATCTCCCCGTCCCGCTCGACGGATTGAAACTGAGCGACGACCTCTCTCAGCCGAACAAAACCGTGTTGCCGCCACTATCATTCATCGGCCCGAAAAGCCATCTCCGGATGATCGCCGACAACGACCCTGAAGACGGCGCCGTCCACCTTGGTTTCAGGCTCAGCAGCAAGGGCGAGGAAATTGTACTGACCGACTCCAAGGCGAAAGTGATCGACTCGGTGTTGTTCGGCGAGCAGACACGCGGCACTTCTCAGGGACGTTTCCCGGACGGCTCAAAGTCGATCGTCTTCTTTCCCAACAGCGCCACGCCCGGCCGTGCAAACCTCATCCTCGGCGACTCGGACGAGGACGGCCTGCCCAACCTTTGGGAGGACCAGTACGGGCTCAACCCCAACGACCCTGCCGACGCCGCGCACGACACCGACAACGACGGCCACACCAACCTCGAGGAACTCCTCGCCGGCACAAGGCCAAACGACGCCGACAGCGTTCTGTCGCTGGGCCTGAGCGCGAACCGGGACACCCTGACCGCCGTGTTTGAGGCGCAAACCGGGCGAACCTACGTGCTGTGGAGTACTGACGATGTCGCCGGCGGCGAGTGGATCAAGGTGCAGGAGTTCCCGCCTCAGGACGGCAAGCGCACCATCGTCCACGATCTCCCGACGGAACATCTGCCGCTGCTCAACGGCTACTATCGCCTCACTATCCCCGCCGCAAACGACTAACCTCCGATGACCCTCCAAGAATGAGCAATCAAAAACTCACCCGCCGCGAACGCAGCAATCAAGCCCGAACCACCCCGATACCACCCGCCGCCGGCAACAGCAGTGCCACGCCGGAGGAATCGCGGCACTTCAAGCTTGGCTGGTGGTCGTTGTTCGTCTTCGTATGCCTTGGCATCGTGCTCGAGGGAATGCTGGCGTTCCGGGTCGGCTGGTACATGGACGTCGGCGACAACGAGACGCACCGGCTGATGCTCCGACTTGGCCACGCACACGGTACACTCTTGTCGGTACTCAACATCGCTTTCGCCGCATCGCTGGCCCGGCTGAGTCTACCCGCCATCGCCCGCACCCTGGCCTCCCGCTGCCTAACCGCCGCCACCTTGCTCGTTCCTGGCGGCTTCATCCTCGCCGGTCTGGTCACCTATGGCCCCGAGCCAGGGCTGGGCATCGTCCTCCTTCCAGTCGGGGCCATCCTGCTGCTGTTCGGCATCTTCCAAGTCGCCCGCAATACCGGGAAATAAACGGCTCAGCCTGGCAGGTGCTTCAGCACGAGAAGCACGTACAGCGTGGCCAGTACGATATGGAGGATTGCGAACGGTAGGGCTTTCTTGACGAAGCCCATGAACGAGATGCGCAGATTGTGCTTGTGCATGATGGTCACCGCCACAAGCGTCGAGGCGGAGCCTATCGGGGTCAGGTTGCCCCCGAGGTTCGCGCCGAAAATCACCGACCACCACATTCCGGGATCAACGGCGGGATCCATCGACTTAAGGATGTTCGAGAGCACAGCCGCCAGCGGGATGTTGTCGGTCACACTGCTCGCCAAGGCGGATGAAACCAACAGCAGGCCGCCGCCCAATTTGGGACCCATGCTGATAATTGGTTCAATGCCCTTGCCAATCAACTCCAGCACCATGGCCTGTTCCATCGCGTAGATGGCGACAAACAGGTAGACGAAAAAGAAAAGCAGATCCCAATCGACGCCGCTGTAAAACTTGCCCACGCTCGACTTGAATTTGCAGAGCATTATCACGGCAAACATCATCGCCACGAACCCCATCCCCAGCTTGCCGATAGGCCAGCCGTCGAATGACGCGGTGGCTATGAAGCAGATGAACAGCACCAACATCGCCGCGCCAAACCAAAAGAAGCCCATGCTCTCGATGCCATCACGCTCGTCGAAGCTTGAAACCTGGCCAAGCGCAACGGCCCGTTCCTCGTCGGTTCTCAACGGCTCAATGCCGAAGACTTTCGCGCCCATCACGATCGTCGCCGCCGTGGCCACGACGACGTACGGCGCGGCCTTGATGAAGAAAGTCACGAACCCGATTCCGGCCGTGGTCCCGACGATGATGTTCGGCACGGAGGAAATCAGCGTGAGCAATCCACCGATGTTCGTCAGCAATCCCTCGACCAGCAGAAAGCTTAGCAGCTTGTCCCGTTGGCCAAGCTTACCCAGCGACACGGCGCTCAGTGACCCGACGATGATCATCGCCGTGACGTTGTTCAGCACGGCGCTGAACACCACTGTCATAACGCCGTAAAACCAAAGCAGCCGCCGTGGATCACCCCTCGACGCCTTGGTCAGCCGAATCGCGATGTAGGTGAACAGCCCCGACTTGCTGGTCACATCAACGAACAAACTCGAGCCGAGAATGATCGTGATCACCCCCCACTCGATCCCCGGGATGAATACCGGCAGCTTGATCTCGTGGCCGTTCGGCAAATGCACTGCGCTCGAGTCAAACGGCAGGATGCCGGTGAACGCGCCCAGCAAAAGCGCAATGACCGCGGTCACGCCGACGATCACAGATTTTTGGGCGTGAATCTTTTCCTCCAGCGCAAGGCACAACACCATCGCCACCAGCAGGCCGGTGAACAGATAGGTAATCCACGGTGCCACTTCGGGGACGACGTGACCGGCAGCAGCTAATATCATGAATTCCATCCTGCGTCCTCCTACAGCAGCATCAGCGGCGTCGCGCGCAACTCGACCGCGAGCGGATACGCAATCCCGTGCATCGCTAGCTGTTCGTCATCCTTCGTGTACATGACCAGCAGATCAATTTCGTTCTCCTCAACCAGGCCGCGGTAATCGGCTAGCTGATGACCGAGCTTTACCCGGCTCTCCACCTTGAGGGTTTGGTTTCCCCCGGCCAGTCCTGTGCGACACGACTCGATGTACTCGGTCGGGTCCCCCAACAGTCGTGCCCGGATCTCCTCGCGCGCGATGTCAGTGTCCAGGTCCGGAATTTTCCCGATCGCCGCAATGTACCGCTCGAACACAGTGTCGTCCTCCACGTGCACGAGGTACAGCGTCCCGCCATCCTGCGTGAAGTGGGCCGCGTGACTGACCAGGCGATGATCCCCGGCCAGGTGACCCGTCACCGCCATGACTCGGTCGGTGTTCTTGAGCGCGTGTCCCGGCAAACCCTTTCTCCCTGGATGCGGCAGAACCAGCACCGGCGTCGAGGTCGCCTGCGTCAGTACATCCACATGCTCGCCCAGGCTGTGCGGCCACTCCCTGAGAGCGCTATGCAAATGGCGATAAGTCACCACAAGATCCGGCTTGAACTGCTCCACCGCATTCAACACCTCCCGAACCGAGAACGGCTTCTCACCACCGAACAACTCCCACTCCGGCTTGTTCCTTGCCTCCAACACAGAAAGAAAGCCCTTGGCCAGATAAAGAAAATCGTCCTGCAATGCCTCGGCCAAGTCGTGCACAATCAACACCCTGCCGATCTCGACCGCCTGCTGCGCGAACACCTCTCGGGCCGCGGCGTTAAAGACACTCTCGAAACGATCCAGCGTTGACATGCGACAAGCAGAATAAAATACGGGATGAAACTCTCAAGTCAGAAACCACAATCCCCCGCTTGGCCAGCGTCATTCGCCACGCCACTGGGCCAGGCGCTTGGCCAGGCGAACCTCGGTTTCGGTCGGCGTGATAAGGTTGGGCAGATCGGCTTTAAGCTGGTCGAGCGTGGGGATTTCACCCCAGGCGGTAACACCGAAAACCTCCACCATCGGCTGGCCACCGAGGCCAAGCTCGCGGTTACGCTTGGTATAGCGGTGCTCGAGCGTGACCCGCCATTCATCCTTCGACTTGGGCACGTCCATGTCGTGCCGCCCCACCCACGGCAGCCACTCGGTCACCTGCGACTGGTGGCACCAAGTCATGTCCACCATCAGGTCGAATGCCGCGCTGACATCCACCGCTAGATCGTACGAGTTAGCCCCGAACATGTACCCGTCGTAGGCGGTGAGGATCACAGGCACCTTGCACGGCCTGGGTTCAGCCTCAACGGACGGATATTCCGGCGTGAAGGCGTGCGGCACGTTGATCATGTAGGCCACCTTGCGAACCGCCTCGGCCACGGCCACGTGGTCAATGTGCAATCCCGCGAGGGAGTCCGCCGGCACCGGCGGGGCGAACAGGTAATCCGGCTCGAAATCCCTTATGGCCTTCCATAGCGCCGCCAACAGATCACTGTCAACCTGCAGGCAGGCCTCGCGCGGCGCCTTGCCGTTGGGCAAAAGCAGCGGCTCGATTTCGCACTGGGCCAGCTTTGCCGATTCCAGCTGCTCGGCCAGCCGAACCCGTGCCGTCTCCTCCCGTGACAACTGGTGATGCCCCGCCGCGCCATCGGTGCAGATGATCAACCGGGCACGAAAGTCGCCGCCCAGTTGCCGCCGCCACATTTCAAATGTGCCAGCAGTGGAAAACTCATAATCGTCAAAATGCGCGTGAACGAACAGTGTCTTCATGATTACCTGAAAAAAGGAGAGCCAAAACCGGCTCTCCCACGAATTCAAATCACACGAAGGGCTATTCCTTCGGCTTTGCAGATTCCTTTTCCTTGGCCTCCTTGGCGTTGCCGACTCCAGCCCCAATGAGCCCTCCGACACCGGCCCCGACCAAGGCCCCCTTTCCGGCCTCGCGACTTTGATTGCCGATGATGGCACCCGCTGCCGCTCCAATCGCAGCACCCAGCCCGGCGCCTGCTGCCGTTGTTCTTCCCGGATCCGTGGCGCAGCCGCTGAAAAGCAGCCCCGCCGCTACCGACACCAATAAACTATGTCTAATCGTTATCATATCTTTCGAACCAACCGCGGGAGTTATTCCAAACTAAATCCACCCTGTACATGCCAAAATAGCTCAAAATAAATCTGGCGAAACTATTTTTCCGACCTCGTTCTGCCCACTCCGCAGAACCAAACGCTCGACGAACTACTGTTTTACGTGTTTTATTTCCGGCCTTAAATCATGCGTAATTTATTGTTGTCTCTCACGACATTGCTCGCGCTTGGCCAAGTGCAGGCAGCGAAGCCCCATGCACTGTTTGTTGTCGGCACACACCACTATAGTCCACACGAAACAATGCCTGCGCTGGCCAGCCAACTCGATGCGCTTGGCTGGAAGACCTCTGTACTCAACCCCGATTACAATCCGGAAAAAAACAGTAAAGGAATCGCCGGACTTGAACTATTACAGGAGGCCGATATCGCGATTTTCTACACTCGTTTTCTCACGCTTCCGCCGGATCAGTTTCGTTTGATCCAGCTTTACCTCGAGGCCGGCAAGCCGGTCGTGGGATTCCGGACCAGCACCCATGCATTCGACTACCCAAAAGACAACAGCTTGACCAAGTGGAACAATGGCTTCGGCAGCGACGCGCTTGGTTCGCAATATTTCGCCCACCTGCAAGGCGACACATCCGTCACCTTGGCCAAGGGCGCCGGAGACCACCCGATCCTCACCGGCATCAATCTGGCCGAGCCAATTGCCGCCGCTGGCACATTATACCTCACCGACCTTGCCCAAGGCGCCCAGTCGCTACTACGCGGCACTGGCAAATCCAATAAGCCGGGTAAAAAAACTAACCGCTTTGGAACATTCGAAATCAAACCGACCATGACGCAGGATGTCGCCTGGACTTGGAAAAACAAATGGGGCGGCCGCGTGTTCTGCACAACGCTAGGCCACAAGAGTAGCTTCGAGAACAGGAACCTTATGCGGCTCTTCATCAACGGAATTTGCTGGGCCGCAGGCGAAAAAGTGCCCTCGGAAAAAACAAAAATCCTCCCCTTGGCCAGGCTCGAGTCGCGTTTGGCCAAGCGCAAAAAAGCGGAGGCTCGTGCGGATGCTCGCAACAAGCAAACAGGCAAAAAAACGGAGCCGAAGAGTCCGGAGTTGGCTCAGTACGCATTGTTCGAGAAAACGGCACCTCTCCCTGCGGTAACCTCTCCCGTAAATACGCGGTTGCCGCTGAAAATCAAACGGGGCATGAGCATTGCCTTCATCGGCAACACGCTGCTAGACCGTTCGCAGGATTTTGGATACCTCGAGACGCTACTGCACCAGGCGTACCCAAACCACGACCTGACAGTACGCAACCTCGCCTGGTCAGCGGATGCGCTTGGCATGCAACCGCGCCCCGCAAACTTCGCCGACACCGACCAACATCTTGTTTTTGTAAAAGCCGATATCATTTTCGCGGCGTACGGCTTCAACGAGTCATTCGCCGGGCCAGACGGCTTAGCCAAGTTTCAGAATGACCTCAACGTCTACATCACGGCGATCAAGGCCAAGGCGTTTAACGGCAAAAACGGGCCGAAGCTCGTGCTTCTTTCGCCGATCGCCAACGAAAACACCGAAGACGTCAGTGCCGCCGTCAACAACACGAACCTTCGGCTTTACACCGATGCCATGCGCAAAATCTCAGCGAAGCAGCAAATCGGTTTTGTCGATCTTTTTTCGGTCACCGAAAAGGCGATGGCAGCACCGCAGTACGACCTAACGTTCAACGGCTGCCACCTCAATAACGACGGCTACCGGCTGTTTGCCGGGACGGTGTTCAGGGCGGCTTTCGGCATCGAGACGCCGGTGATCAACGAGGAAGTCCGTGCGGCGGTGCTCGAGAAAAACAGGCAATTCTTCCGCCGATTCCGGCCGGTGAACACATTTTATTACACCGGCGGACGCAACCGCAGCTACGGCTATCTAGACTTCCTGCCGGCGATGCGAAACTTCGACCTCATGACAGCCAACCGTGACCAACGCATCTGGGACTTGGCTAACGGCAAACAGGTGACGAAGAAGATCGACGACTCGAACATCCCGCCGCTGCCACAAACCACGCAGAGCCGTGGCGCGAACCAACTCCTCGCGCCGGAGGACGAGTTGAAGGCATTCGAAATCGATCCGCGCTTCGAGGTGAACCTGTTCGCCACCGAAAAGGATTTCCCCGACTTGGCCTGCCCAATCCAAATGCGTTGGGATGCCAGGGGCCGGCTTTGGGTCAGTTGCTCGACGACCTACCCGCACGTTTATCCCGGTAACGAATCCAACGACAAGATCGTCATCCTCGAAGACACCGACGGCGACGGACGCGCTGACAAATCCAGCGTCTTTGCCGACGACCTGCAAATCCCGTTGTCGTTCGAGTTCGGCAACGGCGGCGTGTATGTCTCGGAGGAACCGCATTTCATATTCATCAAGGACACCGACGGTGACGGCAAAGCCGACACCCGCGAAAAACTACTCACTGGCTTTGGCTGCGAAGACTCGCACCACGCGCTGCATGACTTCGCGTGGACGCCTGACGGCGATTTGATTTTCCGCGAAGGGATTTTTCATCACAGCCAGGTCGAGACGCCTTACGGCCCGGTGCGCCAGCAGAACAGCGGCTGGTTTCGCTTCGAGCCAAAGCGGCATCGGCTAACGGCGTTTGGCACCCACCAGAGCACCAACCCGTGGGGGGTGACATTCGACGACTGGGGCCAGCACATGGCGAGCTACCCCATTTACGCGCAGGCCTTTCACTCGCTCGATCCTACGTATCCGGCACAGCACCCCCGTCCGGTTGGCCTGCGGGCCTATTCCGGCACCTGCGGCCAGGAGTTTGTTGATTTCCCCAACTGGCCGGAGGAAATGCAGGGAGGCTTCGTCAAGGTGCGGTACAAGCCAACCAACCGCGTCGAATTCCATCGCTGGCACGAATCCGAGTTTGGCTACGACGAGGAGTATGTCAGCAACATCATTTTCTCACGCAACCTAAGCTTCATCCCGGTCGATCTGCGCTACGGGCCCGATGGCGCGATGTACGTTTGCGACTGGTACAACCCTGTCAAGGGCCATGCCCAATACTCATTACGCGACGAGCGGCGCGACCGGGTGAGCGGCCGGATTTTCCGCATCATGCCCAAGGGAGCCAAGCCGCAGAAGATGCCGCGGATCGACGGCGCGTCGCTTGACCAACTGCTCGACATCCTGAAGCGCCGCGAATACCGATACCGATACTGGGCCAAGCGCGAACTGCGCGATCGCGATCCGGCAAATGCCAGGGCCGCGCTCGACTCATGGGTGGCCAAACTCGACCCAACCGACCCTCGGCATCGCCACCACCAGATCGAAGCCGTATGGACTTATCGCGGCATCGACGCCACCAACACCCGGCT
>JASLKI010000311.1 GCA_030747575.1 Verrucomicrobiota bacterium
TGGCCGCAGTCTCGTTTTGATCGCGCCTCACACCCATCCTGACCCTGCTCTTTCCGAGAACTGGCGCGTCAGCCTGCAGTCAGGTGGCAGTCTCGGAGGGACGGACGGGGCGCCGTTCCCCTCTGATCCGCTGGGGGACGCCAATGGAAACGGGGAACCCGACCTGATTGATTACGCGCTCGGTAACGACCTCGGCCTTTCTCCCATCTTTCCGGGGTTCAGTTGGGACGAGGACGTTCCCGCGGGAGAGGACGCTCTTCTTTTCACAGTTCCGATCAGTCTTGCCGCGGAAGGAGTCCAGATCGAATTTCATTTTTCAACGGACCTTGTCGAGTGGCAGGACGGGGCCTCGCACTTCGAATTGGTTTCGACGGAACCGCTCGGAGATGGCAGGGCTGTGCGTACATGGCGTGTCAAACCGCCTCTCCACGATCAACCTCAACTTTATGTTCGATTACGCGTGCTTGGTCAGTGATCCAACAATTCAAGGAACCCGTCGCATAATCTTTCTCAACACAGAAATACCAGGAACCCCAGGCTGGGTCGCGAGGACATGGCCCGAGCTATCCGTGATGACCGAGGAAGGCAGCGGCGGTTCAGCGCCAAAAACCTTGGTGAAGGCGGCAGCGGCACCAGCCCGCTGGCTTACGGCAATTCGGATGAGGCGTGTTGAGGGCCGATATTCTCTGTTATAATCACCGAGTTTCTGGTCGTTGTCTGTATTATCGATCGGCACCGCGATGAAATCGACTCCTTCGGGGCCAAGAATTGCGCGCACATTTTGAAGGCGCGGAAGGTTCTCTTTGTACGCTTGGTTGGACGTCGAAAATGTCGTGTAAACACGAAGGCGGGCGCCGGGTTTGGCGGAACTGTCCACCGCAGCGATCGGGAACACCTCCCTGTTGGCCGGGGCCAGTTCTCGCTCGCTCGCCTTTACTCTATAAGTGGTGCGCTCGACCGAACCATCCGTTGGACCGTCCTCCGGATTCTCGTAAACGGTGAGTAGGGTTCCTTCCGGAACTCCCTGCGTGGTGGTAGTCCTGCCAGAAGGCCAATGGACGGTGAGCGAGGCGACATTTGTGTGAGAGCCGATACCCACCATCATCGTTGAAGAATTTTGGGTGGACCACCCATCGCCACAGCGATGCTCGCGCGTAATCTTCTCATTACCCAGATCCACAACAACCCGGGCACCGTAACCATCACGACACGCGAACTCGCTGGAGGAAGCCGCTGCGCGATTTCCGCCAACGAAGCGTATGGCGATAATGCCTCCACTTACTCCGGTTGCTCCCATTTCGTTGTGGTAGAGGTTGAACAGGGGCTGGTTGGCGTTGACCAACGCTATGTCCTGCCATCCATCACGATCATAGTCTAAAATTGAAAACCCCCGGCTGTCTGCCAGGTTGTCCAACCCGGACAGCGCTGAAATATCAGCAAAGGAGTGACCAGCGTGATTGGCGAAGTAACGATTGCGTTCGTTTCCGTTAAGGGAATGTACAAGGACTTTGTCCCCCTGTCGTTCAACGCCGGCCAGACGTGCGTCGATCATCGGGCCATCACTGTCAGGCGCGGGAGTACGTTTCCATTCGGGGGAAAACCGGAAGCTGGGGCGTGATAGGTTCTCATCTGTACGCACCATTGTGCGCCACAGATTACTTTCAAGATCCAGTCCCGAGGCACACTCCTTCGGTGCGGTAAAGTAGCCGTTCAGCACATAGAGATCGAGGAAACTGTCGTTGTCGAAATCGGCGAAACATCCACCCCACGACCAACCAGCATTCATCACAGTCATCGAGGGTGGCATCAGGCCGGCGACTTGCTCAAATTTTCCGTTGGCAATCCGGCGGTAAAGCCAATTGCCCGCAGCGGATTCAATGAACATTTTTTCCAACCCCGGGATTTGCTTGGTGATCCGGCGGCCCGGATCGCTATACATGTTCGAGACGTATAGATCGTCATGGCCATCGTTGTCGTAATCTCCCCAGGAAGCACCCATGGCATAGCCGTAGGAGGTGATTCCCGATTGTGTGGTGACATCTGTGAAACCGCCCGAGCCATCGTTGCGAAACAGCACATCTAGACCCCAATCGTTGGCGATGTAGAGATCCGGACGGCCATCCCGATTGTAATCTCCCCAAGTGGCCTGCATCGAGTTGCGCCAGATTCCAACCGTGTTGTTTTCTGGCGCAGGTTCGAAACGCCCGCCGCCGCGATTTACCAGTAATACGTTGGGGGGGCCAAGTTGATCGAGAACTGTACCTCCCTTGCGTTTTCGGTGTTCAGACTCCCGCTGCCGGTATTCTCGGGCCAGATTGATATCGAAGAACTCGTCCGGCCAGTCAAAGTCATCATCCTTGCTCTGCGCAACGCCTCCCGCGGGACTCGCTCCGGCCGGCGCGGCCGGCCGATAGGTGCAGATGTAAACATCCAACAGGCCATCCATGTTGTAATCAGCCGCAGACATTGATAGGGCGGCCATTGGCATGAATTTTGGAATTGGATGTTGGTAGAATACACCCTGCCTATTCTCGAGATAGCTCGTT
Organism: Verrucomicrobiota bacterium; assembly: GCA_030747575.1. Lineage (GTDB taxonomy): Bacteria > Verrucomicrobiota > Verrucomicrobiia > Limisphaerales > UBA1096 > UBA1096. Next base: position 2,547 of record JASLKI010000311.1, read on the forward strand.
TTTAACAGGCTGCGTCCCAATATCACATCCTGGTCGCCGTCATTGTCGAAGTCTGCAAAGAGCGCGCAAGGGGTGTGCCCAGGGAGATCCAGTTTGAACGCCGCAGCCTGTTCGAGAAATGTTCCATCGCCCTGATTGACAAGAAGCATGTTTTTACCGAGTCGCATGGTGATGTAGATATCATCGAACCCATCGCCATTTACGTCGGCCACCGCCGTGCCTTCCTTTTGATTCGCGGAAATAGGCGCAAAGTAAGGGTGTGGCAACTGTTTTGTGCCTTCAAGGTAATGCTTTACGGTTGCTTCGTAATGGAGCGATCGTCGCAGCATGGAGGCTTCCTGTGGTACACGCATGGCCGTATCCAGTGCCTCGGCAAAAAGCCGCCTGGGGCTGGTGCGCCAATTCATCTCAGTGGTTTTCCAGCCGGTGATCTTCCACTCCCCTGCTCCGCCGCCGTCGGTTTTTGGGCGTTCCCAGGTAAGATCCATTCTTCCTTCAAATGAGAACCATTTGTCAGACTTCATGCGTGCCAGGGCTTCGAAGCCACCTTTCGCTTCATAACGCCACATGTTTTCGTCCGGATGTCCGCCGCTGATGAGCTTAACTTTTGCGTGTTCGAAGTATGAAATTTTATCGAGCATCGGGCGCCACAGATTCACGCCCTCGGTTTGCATTGAGAGTGCGGCGACTGGCCAGGGGTGGGCCTCCAACTTGGAGGAGTCGGTTGGGGTCGCCGCAGGAACAGGATCAAGATCGACGGTCGTCACAGTGGTTGAAAACACATTTTCAGCGCCTGCTGCCGGGCCGGGCAGGCGCAGGTCGAGAAGGCCCTCGGAAAGGGCGTTCATTTTCTGGTTTAGGTTCAGGTAGGTTTCCTCAGCGGCCACGAGGGCACGGATTACAGCACCGTCATGTTTTTTGATGGTGCTGTTGAGTGTCGTTGGCGTGCTCTCATGAGCCCCCCCCTTTGGAGGCGATTTCTTTGCTATTTTCGAAATAGGTATGACCAAGACTAGCAAGACCACGGCGATCAAGGCCATGATCAGCTTGTAGTTTGCATTGGGTCGGGGTGATGCGTTTGATCGGCGTTTCATTCGACCCCCCTGTACATCTCTGCTTAAGGGCTGTCGAGCCGAATTGCTGTCCCCTCCTACAGCCTGCAATTAAGGCAGCTAGACCTCTTGCATTGCAAACAGCCCGCCACCAAGTGGTAATTCTCCTATTGACTCGATTTCGAGGGTTATGCTTAATTTGTTGCGGATGAATAAAATTATCAACCGAACATTGATATGCTGTTCGCTTCTCCTTGGAAGCTCGACCTACTCAAATGCCCAAGAATTGTTATGGACCGTCGGGCTGGACGATAACGGTTGGCCCGCCGGCTGGGACGGGGGAGCCGAGGCCAGTTTTGTGCAGGAGAACGGAGAAATCAACCCTTTGCCAGGAAGTCCTTTCAGTGAATCAATAGCACGGGGAGCCGATAATGACTACTACTTCGCAGGAGAATACGAGACAGTTATAGACGGCAACGGCGATTATGAACCAATTGGCTTGGTGGACTTCGATGAAGAGGCAGCCGAAAGGGCTTTTGCTGGTGGGGATCTTGATCTGAGGTATCACTTTAATCTTCCTGATACCCTGGAGCCGACCAGTCTTCTATCAGTCACTTTCGACGCCTATAATTTGGATACGCGACCGGCGGACCCGCGTTTTGGGGTTGAAGTCTACTTTAACGGAGTGCTGGTGCAGCCCGAGATTCTTATTCGCGGTGCACAACTGGATGAAGATTTCAAAACACTTCAATTCACGGTGGAAAGTGTGAATGCAGAGGTCGGTGAGGGATTCGATAACATCGTCAGTCTCCGAGGCACCAGTTATAATTCAGATGGCGGTGGGAGCTGGATGGGTATCGACTACATTCAGCTTGATCACGAGACGGAACGGGATGACCGTCCGCTCGCCAATACGATCCCGGCAGCCGTCTTACCATGGGCGGTTGGGCTGGACGATGATGGCTGGCCCGAGGGAGATGGCGGCGGAGCCAATGCCACCTTTGTGCAGGAGAAAGGAGTAAATGAGCTGCCAGGAAATCCCGCCAACCCCGAAGTTGCCCAGCAGGGGGACGATGATTATTATTTTGCAGGTTTTTATTCGGAAGTTATCCCAGCCAACGGTGACTATGAACCGGTGGGCCTGGTGCCGAACAACGAGGAAGCTGCCGAACGAGCGTTTGCCGGCGCGGACAATGAACTCCGCTACCATTTCAACCTTCCCAATACACTCCAAGCAGACGACAAGCTTGAGGTCACGTTCGACGCCTATAATTTGGACACGAACGGCACCGACCCCCGTTACGGTGTCGAAGTTTACATGAACGGTGTGCTGGTTCAGCCTGAGATAGTTATTCGCGATGGCCAGCTAAACACGGCCATCACCACGCCAGAGTTCACACTGGAGAGTGTCGGCGCAATGATCGGCTCAGGATTCGATAACATCGTAACCCTCAAGGGAGTCAATTACAGCGCTGAGGGCGGTGGAAGCTGGATGGGGATTGATTATATTCAGCTCAACCCAGCGATTCCGACGCCCGAGTTGCCTTGGGTGGTCGGCATGAACGATGACGGGTGGCCCACGGGAGACGGCGGTGGTGCCAATGCATCTTTCGTCCAGGAGAATGGAACGGTCAACGATCTGCCGGGCGTCCCGGACAGTCCGGAAGTTGATAAGGAGGCGGACAACGACTACTATTTCGCTGGCGTTTTTTCGACTGTGATTGACGGTAATGGTGACTACGAGCCGGTCGGTGCAGTTCGAGTCAACGAAGAGGCGGCCGAGCGCGCGTTTGCGGGTGAAGACAATGAGCTTCGATATCATTTTAATCTCCCACCGTCACTTCAACCAACAGATCAGCTTGCAGTCAACTTTGAAGCCCTGAACCTTCAGGATGATGAATGGGATCCGCGCTACGGTGTTGAAGTGTATTTCAACAACGTGAAGGTGCAGTCCGAGATCGTCATCTATATTGATGAACTCAACCAGACGATTTCTACCTCGCCTTTTACTGTTGAGGAGGTTAACGCGCAGGTTGGACTCGGTTTTGACAACATCGTCAGCCTTCGCGGAATAAACTATAGCGAGGATGATGGCGGCAATTGGATGGGCATCGACTATGTGCAGCTCATCCAGGTTCTGCCCGCTCCGTTCCCTTGGTCAGTCGGGAAGGACGATAACGGTTGGCCCGTCGGCGACGGTGGTGGTGCAAACGCCACCTTTGTTCAAGAGACCGGCACCAATGATCTTCCAGGAAACCCCGCGAGCCCCGAGACTAATCAGCAAGCGGATGATGATTACTACTTTGCTGGTGAATACACGAAGGTGATTGAAAACAACGGCGATTATGAACCGGTCGGCTCCGTGTTGGTCAACGAGGAGGCTGCTGAGCGTGCTTTCGCCGGTATCGATAATGATCTCCGTTACCATTTCAACCTGCCCGCAAGCTTGAAATCCGACGATCAACTGATGATCACTTTTGATGCGAACAACCTCCATAACGATGCAGACGACCCCCAGTACGGCATCGAGGTTTATTTTAATAACGAGCTCGTCCAGGAGGAGATTGTCATTTACCCGGAAGATTTGGACACCGATTTCACGACGCTCCCTTTCACGCTGGAGAGCGTCAATGCCGAAGTCGGTCCCGGCTTTGATAACATCATCACGCTTAAAGGCATCAACTACAATGAAGACGGGGGGGGGAATTGGATGGGCATCGACTATGTTTCATTGGACCCAATGCCGGAGCCAGTGTTTCCGTTGGCGATAGGGAAGGATGACGATGGTTGGCCGGTTGGTGATGGTGGTGGTGCAAACACCTCTTTTGTACAAGAGACCGGCACCAATGACCTCCCGGGGAACCCTGCAAGCCCCGAAGTCGCCCAGCAGGCGGATGATGATTACTACTTCGCCGGGGTTTACACAAAGCCCCTCGTTGAGGATGAGTGGGTGGGAGAATATGATCCGGTGGGTATCGTGCCAAAGAATGAAGAAGCCGCCGAGCGAGCCTTCGCTGGGATAGACAACAATCTGCGCTACCACTTCAACCTTCCAGCAACACTGGATCTCACTGATGAGATAACGGTTTCTTTTGATGCGAACAACCTTCACGAAGGCGAAGACGATCCTCGCTATGGAATAGAAATCTATTTCAATGACGTAATGGTTCAGGAGGAGATTGTGATACGACCTGATGATTTGGGCAACAAGTTCACCACCGAGCCGTTTACTTTAGCCAGCGTGAACGCTGAACTGGGCCCTGGCCCGGATAACATCGTTAACCTTAGAGGAGTGAACTACAACGCGGAAGGTGGCGGGAATTGGATGGGTATCGATTACGTCCAAATAGGCCCATTTGAGGACACCCCGCCTGCATTGCCGCCTGAATTCCTGCAACCCGTTGTGGGCAATGGCCAGTTGACCCTTTCCTGGAGCGGCAGCGGCAACCTCGAGTGGGCCCCTGAGGTTACTGGCCCCTGGACAGCCGTTACTCCCATTCCCACCACTCCGTACTCGGAAAACTTCAGCGTGGCTGACCAGCGCTTTTATCGCCTTCGAAAGCCTTAGTAGTCTGGTGTCTATTAGAGAACTGCCGGGTAAAGCAGTGACATTGCTGTCAATCCATCGTGTACAGAGGAGAAACTCTGTGGATGTTGACTTGAAGTGACCAATTAATTCGCCTCCATGCTCCAATGCGGTCCGTAATAAATCCGTAATCGGCAGATACGAATTTATTCAAGGAGTTCGATTTTGAACCTCACCAACTCCACGCGCTCAATTCATGAACAATGGATTTGGATTTCGGGAATTTTCGGGCAAAAGAGGGCTAGTTGAATCTATAATCTTCTTTATTCAATGCGTTAAGAGTTGACATAAGTGTTTGATTAGAAAAAAATACTTTTTTAAGTAACTTATCCTTAAAAATAAATGAAAAATATACTAATAATATTGCTAGCTATAACAGCATTTACCATTTCAGTAAATGCTCAGTCAGAAACACTTCCTGAAGTAAAGACAAGTGATGCCTTCAAACAATTGCAAGGCTTTATTGGTAAATGGAAAGGGAAAATAACAAAATATAATGGCGAAGTCGAGAGCATAGAGACTGAGTTTAGTTTAATGACTAATGGTAGTGTGATTGTAGAACGATTCACTGAAGGCGGCAAGGAGGTCTTTACAATGTATCATGATAAAAACGGTCAATTGACTGCTACCCACTATTGCTCACTAGGGAATGTTCCGTCGTTTACTCTAAGTAAAAAAGACAAGTATAATTTGTCATTCGCTTTCGATCCTCTTTGTGGATTAAAGGTTGGGAAAGACAAATTTCTAAACTCATTGGTTTGGAATTATGATCCTAAAAAACCAAATAAACTTCAGTCATATAGCAAGCTCATTGATACTGATAAAAGTATACTTTCGAACACTAAAAAGTTAACTAGAGTAAAGTAAAAATATTAGAAAATACCTTTTTCAAGCACCATTTACTAATGGTGCTTTTTTTTCATTATATGAATAAATTAATTATCTTTTGCATGCTGGTTACTATTAGCTGTAAAGAACATAAAACTAGCTATGAACACCCGAATAATTCTGCTACAAATAAATTAGAGTTTATTACAAAAGGTATAGTTAAAGAATTCTTAGATAACGGCATGATTAAAATTGAACATGAGGAGATCCCGAATTACATGCCATCGATGACTATGCCATTTAATATAAAAAACAAGGCAGAAGCCGATGGAATTAAAATTGGAAATGAAATAAGTTTTAAATTTAATGTTGGAGAAGATTACAGCTGGATTGATGAAATAGTAATATTAAATACAGCTCCAGAAAATGAAAACAAAGAATACAGAACAGGCACAGTTAGCGAAAAAAGATATTTAACAATTGGGGACGTGATTGGAAACTATGATTTTATCAATCATAAAAATGAAAAAGTAAGCCTGAGTCATTTCAATGATAAGGTTCTTGTTATCACGTTTATTTATACTCGATGCCCTGTGCCTGACTTTTGCCCACAATTATCACTAAAATTTAAATCCGCACTTGAAAGTCTTAGCACAGAATTACCAAACCAAAATGCTTATCATTTCCTGTCTATTACCTTTGACCCTGAACACGATACGCCTAATGTACTAAACAATTATGCAAAACTTTATGAAGGCGACAATCACAATAACTGGAGTTTCCTAACTTCCAGTACGGAAGAAATACAAAAATTCACTGACGAAATTGGATTAGTAATAAGTCGTGAAAAAGAGAGTATATTAGACTGGGATCATAACCTTCGAACACTAGTTACTAATCAATCAGGTATGATCAAAACTATTCTTATTGGAAACCTGTGGAGTGCCGATGAGTTGGTTAATGAAATAAAAGAATTACTGGCAGGCCATAGATGAATGTTTGGATGCGGAAAGGGGGCTGGCAACAGCTACTTCCCTTCAGCTTTCAATTCTTCACCCGTCTTGCCGCCGTGTTTGCGGAGGAGGTCTTCGGTTTCTTTTCTCATAGGTCTGAGTTGGTCATAATATCGTCAATCCCACCACCAGTAGAGATAACCCTCGGGAGCAAGCTGCATCAGTCCGTAGCACACTGGTAACGACACTAAATGCACCATGAAATAGACAACCAGATGTCGCCAGCGAGAGACAAGTAGACATACCAGAATAATTGCAGGCACTACAAAAATGGTAAAAAGCAACAAACACGTAATGTAAGCACCTTGAATTTGATCATGCATAAGCAACGCCGGAGGAAACCCATGCGTTCCAATACTCTCGGGCCACCCATCTAAACTTTTGTGCATGTGAATTGCTAAGGAGTAAAATAGTAATAGTGCCAACAAGTAAGGCAGGATTGAGATAGCAATACCTGCTTTCATTTCCCTTCAGCTTTTAAGCCTTCTCCAAGAACTCGTAGATTCTTTTCCACCGCGCTGGTTTCACCCTTTCTTCTTTTAGCAATTATGCCATCAATACTCTGAACAGTTGAATCCATATCTATAATTTCAGCACTATTACTGTTATCACCAAGAATTATTGCAAGATTGCTATTTAGATTTTGGGTGTAGTAACCAAATTCTTGTTTAACTATTTTCCCATTTATATTTCCTTTGAATAAGCCGCCACCTTCTTGTTTTGATTTAAAACTAAATACTTTAAACACACCCCCATCTAGTCGATCAATTAGCAATTGCTGTCCTACTACTGTTATTTCGATCTCCTGCCAAACATTTGTTCCGCTGTTTGCTATTGTTATTTTATTTTTTGAACACCCAAGCAGCACCGCGGTTGCGATTGTTGTGAGTAGGAGGTGTTTCATTTTCATTCAACTTTCAATTCTTCACCCGTCTTGCCGCCGTGCTTGCGGAGGAGGTCGGCGATTTCATTGAGTGAACGCGAAAGCGCTGGAGAAAAAGCATTCTGGAATTTAATTAAAGCATTCGCCGAATCTAGCGGTGTACCGAAAATATCATCCTTCGCATTCACATCCGCACCTTTGGTGATTAGCAGTTCAGCCATTTCGGGACGAGGGGGATCAATCGCCCACACTAGGGGTGTTTCCTTAGATGGTCCATTCACATTCACATCCGCACCTTCGGAGATTAGCAGTTCAGCGATTTCCTTATGGCCTTCTCGAACCGCCCAATGCAATGGAGTTCTTCTAGCTATATCCGTCATATTCACATCCCCGCCAGCATCCAAGTACTGTTTGACCAATTCAATATTTCCGTCAATGGCAGCGTCGTGAATTGAGATGTCTGGCACTTTGGCTGCCGGCGGTTCAGCTGGTTTCGCTTCTGGTTCAGGAGCCGACTGCTGCGTTTTACCACACCCCACCAGAAGCACGGCTGCGATTGTTGTGAGTAGGAGGTGTTTCATTTCTCTTCAGCTTTCAATTCTTCACCCGCCTTGCCGCAAGTCATCGAGTTCTACTACTGCGCCTCGATGCGATACAAATGCCCGCCCGTGCGCATGATGAAAGCATCACCATCGACGGCGGGCGTCGCCATGAACGGCTGCCTAGCCAGAGCATTACTGGCCATGACCTGAAGTTTGCGAGTTGGCCGAATGACTGTGGTAAGGCCTTCCTCGTTAAACAGGTAAATCCGCCCCTCTGCGTAGATGGGCGACGCCGAGTAAACGCCCTTCAGACGTTCCTTCCAGACGACCTCGCCGGTCTTAGCCTCAAGACAGCTCGCGATACCGCCACGGTTCACGACAAACAACAAATCGCCTACCAGCAACGGAGAACAACGTTGTGGCATGCTGCGGAACGACTTCCATTCAATATGCGTGTCGGTTACATCGCCTTTGCCGTTGAGCCGAATGGCCCACAGTTCCGGCCGGTCCCGATCCACCGTGGCAAACACCAACCCGTGGCCGGATACAGGGCGCGGTGCCACCGACCAGCCTCGATGCCGTACGTACCACAGTTCCTTGCCTGTTTTCGGATCGTAGGCGTAAAGACCGCGGCCAGCAGGGCTTACGAGTTGCTGGCCTTGACCTCTCGGCACCAGCGCCGGCATACAATAGGCCTTTCGGTGATGAACGGGAAACTTGGAATACTCGAGCGATCGCAGCGTTTTCCAAGCCGTCTTACCAGTGGTCTTGTCGAGAGCGATGATGTATTGCACATCCCGACCATCCACGTGAACCACCGCCTTGTCCCCGACGAGTGTTGGCGAACTAGCTGGCCCGGCTCCCGCCTCATGGTCGCAATTCAAATCACGTCGCTTCCACAACACATCTCCGGTTTCAGTGTCTAGGCAAGCCGTGCCATAAGTGCCGAAGTGCAGTATTACCCTACGTTCATCTATCACGGGCGTGGGAGTTGCGTAGGTGTTGTCTTTGGTGATCCTTATTGGTTTAGCCACATCGAACAAATGCAGATCATAAACTATCTTGCCGGTTACCTTATCTAGACAGACCGCGAACAATTTCCGCCCGTCAGCTGTGGCAGTGGTAAGCCAAATTTGCCTCCCCCAAATCACCGGGGATGACCAGCCCCGATCGTGGATAGGGGTTTTCCAAGTGACGTTTTCTGCCTCCGACCACTTCAACAGAAGATTAGTTGATGTCGTATGACCGTCACCGCTTGGACCTCGAAATTGCCACCAATTGTGCTCAGCTGAAGCCAAACCAATCACAAGAAAAAAAAATGCAAAACAAACGATGGACTTGTCTTTAATATGCGTTTTTTTAAGGAATTTAATCTCTTTTTTCACTAAACTGCAACTTGATGAGTTGAGATGTCTGGCGACTGCGACTCTCCACACCCCGCCAGCACCACGGCTGCGATTGTTGTGAGTAGGAGGTGTTTCATTTCAATTCTGCTGTTAATTAGCGGTGCTGGCAGTGCCACCCAAGTGTGCCATGAGAAGATGGAAAATAACGGCTAATACACTTGGCTTTGATAAAGAAACTCTGGAGGTGACTCAAGGAAGTCGGAGACAAACTCTTGGAGCAAGCCGCCTTCCTCTCTCCAAGCCACATACTTTTTATGTGCTTCAATGGAAGCCCACTCTCCATAAACCATCATCGTGGAGTCATCTGGACTCCCCGCGACACGAATGGAATCACAACCTTCAAAGGAGGCAGTGTCAGGAATATGTTTTTGCATAAATGCTACAGCTTCCTCGTACTTACCCGGTTGAATCTTCATTTTTACAATAGCAATTTTAGACATAAAGCGAGAACATCAGAGTTGCGCCTAACCGTCAAGCGGTCAGAAAAAAGAGTCGGTCTAACAGTTGCCTCCGAACAACAACCCTGTGGCGTTCAAGTGGTTGTTTAGCTGATGGGAGCTTTGACTACTCGATATGGTTCTATTACTGGTAATTCCAGCTCTTTTCCATCCCCAATTTTTACTATGGAAATAGAGTACGTTTTCGGTTTATCTCTGGACCGGAAGTCGCGTGTACGGGCTGGAAATATAGGTGTTATACGTGCGGCCTGATCGAACGATTCTTTTGCGGTGATTACTAAAAAAGTCTATATGCTTATGTCCCGGTTTAATGGCTAAAGTCACACTCCAGGAATTCTGCGCGGGGTTCATTTTCATTGGGGCGGCCTGTTCCTTCGGAAAAAGTTCAGCGATATATGCCGCACTACCATCAGGACCCCGGTCATACATCCACCATATGCGCCCACTCTCAGCCTTTGCCCCCTTGGGGAAAGTCACCGTAATCTGAATCTTATCCTTATCCAATTTGGCTTGTACCGCTGGAGGAGACAATAACCCTTCTCCCCCAAAAAAGTGATGGAGTAAGAATACCGATTTATTCTGTTCATCGCGTTCAGCCGCTGGATGAGGTTCACGGATCCCATGACCTGAATTAGCTTTAAGGTAAATTGGAATTTGGGGGTAATGTTTCCCGCCCCATGCCAGATCAAACGCCACAAAGTCATGGGTGCCCGGGTGAAAAAACAAATCGACACTCCGCTCCTTTAGAGTCTTCAGATGTCGAGAAACAAAAATGTGATCGGCCATCTCTCCCGCAATCTTCTGCAAATCCTCCCACTTCTTCCCCGCAGCCAGAGCCTGGCGGTTATAGACCGGCCCAAAGGTGCCGCCCAAAAAGAAGTGATTCATAATGCGCTCGGTGTTTACAGATTCACCGCGTGCCCTCAGTTTGACCGCATAAGTCTCATTCGCCCGGCGCAAATCTGACCACACCTTGGGATCACACAGGCGCAGGGGTGAATCCCAAATAGGGGACACACTCGCATGCAGGGCACTCAATCGCTTGTCTTCAATCAGGGTCACCGAAGGTGAGGCACCATTCTTAGAGCCGCCTGAGGCAGCGACCTTACCCTTTTCAAAATGATCCTTCTCTGCGTAAGCCGTCGTGATTGCTCGCATTAAGGTGGCCGGCCAGCCCCAGTACTGGATGGAATAATGAGGATTGAGTGTCTCAACAAAACGCCGGTCGGCCAATCGACCCAGTTCACCCTGACCGGATACTTGCAATACCTGCACCACCGTTTGCACCAGACCGACGCCTCCTTCAAGTAAGGTTCGATCCACCCCGCGAGGCTGCAAATCCTTTTGGAACTGGCCCGGATTGTGACCGCCAGTCAGGTGGAAACCCTTGGCCTTGCGGTTGGTCGGCACAACCATCCGCACCGGCACGCGGTATTCCTTTCCCGGCAGTAGCTCCCCCACCCGAATGGTGACCAATTTCTGTCGCGTGGACACTTCTCCCCTCACCACATGCCAGTCCTTGAGCACCTTCACCTCTAGGGTACTCGCGTCCAGCATTTCGGCCATATTAAAAAGGGGAGCTGACTGCAGAGGCAATAGCGCAACAAAAAAAACGATTAAGAACAGGTATTTCATTTCCCTTCAGCTTTCAATTCTACACCCACTACTCAACCACCCTCACACGGTAGAACCATTGCGGGGGATCGTGATCTCTCTCTTCATCAAACCGAACCGAGGCGCCAGTCCCGGTGTAGGTCTTGATCACTTCCCAGTTTAGCAGATCAAGTGAATCCTGAACCTCGTAGACCTTTCCCTCCTTCGCATCAAAGCTGAATGCAAAGCGATTGTGCTGTATCAAGCGAGGCGTCAGTTGATGTTTGCGGAGGAGGTCGGCGATTTGCCTCTTTGCGACTTTGGCATCAGGCGAGTCCCATTCATATACCAATTCGGCAGTATCTAGCGGAGTTCGTCCAAAACCATCTTTTACATTCACATTCGCACCATTCGCGATTAGCAGTTCAACGATTTCCTCGTGGCCTATACCAGCCGCCACATGCAATGGAGTCCCGTAATATCCACTCTCAGTATTTAAATCCGCGCCTTTGATTATAAGCAATTCGACGATTTCCTTGTGACCTTCAAGGGCTGCATCATGCAAACTGGACTTGCCTGTAGAATCCTTTGAATTCACATCGCTGCCATTTGAAATAAGTAGTTCGACGATTTCCCTGTGACCTTGCCTGGCTGCCGAATGTAAAGGCGTCCACCCTCCACCTCCCAACATGGTAACAGTCCTTGCATGCAAATCCGCACCTGCGGCAATCAACAACTCGACGATTTCCCCGTGACCTCCTTCAGCCGCACCATGCAAAGGAGTCGATCCACCTTCACTCTTCGCGTTCACATCCACGCCTCTGTCCAATTCCGCTTGGACGCCAGCAATGTCACCGCTCTTAGCAGCATAGTGAATCGGGTCGGCGAAGGCAGTTCTCACCAGCACTACGGCTGCGATTGTTGTGAGTAGTAGTTTCATAGTCCTGACGTGCGTTAAATAAAATGGGGACCCTGAACCGGTATCGGCGGATTTAACTTTACCAACCAAAAACTGTGCCGACGATGATATAGACGGTTGATACTATAAAAATAATCGTCACGCACACCAGCATCACAGGTGCCTTCCGAGGTTTATAGCCTTCATTGACTGCTCCACATTTCGGACATTTTTCTAAATTAGTAGATACACCTCCACCGCAATCCTTACATTCTAAGATTAGTGTTTTCATCTCCCTTCAACTTTCAATTCTTCACCCGTCTTGCCGCCGTGTTTGCGGAGGAGGTTGGCGCTACTTTTTCAAGTGGTGTATCAGGAAAGCCACATCGTCTTCGAACGGCAGTTGAGCTTGTGGAAATTTGAGGAATACATTCACGCCTTCCCGTCGCAGTTTCTTTTCCATGAAGATGCCAAAATTGACGTGGTGAATAGACCAGCCCCGGGCACGTTTGGGATCGCTGGGGATCGGATCGTCCGGATTCATGCCATAGCTCATGAAGGTGGGCGGGTCATCCGGGGTGATGTGATTGATGACGGAGATTTCGTTGAGAAGGGCCCGCCGTTCGACAAAGGACAGGTCTTCCCTGCCCCCTTTACCGTGGAACTCTCTTTTGTAGCCCGGGATATTCTCGACCCACCAATTCATGTCCAGGGTCGATTGTCCGCCCCTGAGGGCCACCGCTTTGAGACGCGATGATTCCCGTGAGACCGGATCGGTGCTTTTCGGATTCGCAAAATCATTGCCCCAGGCGAGGTAGGCAACAAGCTGGGCGCCCGCCGATCCTCCATAGGCGGCAATGCAGTTTTTATCGATGCCCCAATCCTCCGCCTTGCTGCGGATGAACTGCAAGGCGCGAACGCAGTCTTCATGCGCAGCCGGAAAATCGGCATGCTTAAGAAAGCGGTACTCTACAGACGCATGGTGAATGCCGGCATCGAGATATTGCCGGATTGCCTTGCCATTGACTTTGTCGTGCGAGCCTCCCTTGAAGCCGCCTCCGTGAATATAGACTATCAGGGGAGCTGGATCATCCACGTTAGCCTTCCGGAAATCGATCACTTGGTTGGGGTGATCGCCGTAGGAAACATTTTCGTATGTAATCGACGGAGAGGGGGGCTTTTGCTGCGCTTGAACAGTGAGGCCAGAGGTGTCTGCGATCAAAAATGCGGAGGAAAATAAAAGCGTTGAATAGAGGTGTTTTATTTGGAAGTCGGCAGCGATTGTTGTGAGTAGCACTGATTTCATAGCGAGGGAACCGTCACCCCGATAAACTCTGTTTTCAAGGCGTTTTAACGGTTGCCGCCGAACAACCCTACGGCGTTCAAGCGGTGGAGTGGGTTGGTCTAGTTGTCTTTCGAAGCCTAAGCGTCTTCCAGAATTTTCAGGGAGACGTCTTCTACCATGCCTTCTACCTTCGATTTGTACTCTAACATATGCGGCGCAGTGAAATGAGCTTCAAGGTGAAGTAATGATTCCCATTTCTCAATAACCGTTACGACGTTTGCATTCGTTTCCTGGATGGGAATGTCGGTTTGGAAGTCCACCGTGGCGGAATATTCGATACACCCCTCTTCCTCCAGCACCTTGGGAACGTTCGTCTTGAATATTTCAATGAAGGCGTCGCGTTCGGAAGCTTCTACTGAAATGGATGCTATTACGTTTATCATTTTTACCTCCTAAGCCTGTAAGAGAGTGAACACTCGCGGTCGAGTTGCCATTTTTCAAGGCGTTTTAACTGTTGCCGCCGAGGTGGGTTGGCTACTTCCCTTCAGCTTTCAATTCTTCACCCGTCTTGCGCGCTGCGCGTTTGCCACGTTTTCTCGGCGGCTCATTAATCCACCATTCTGATGGCCCTTCTTTTTCAACCTCATCGTGTACCTTCAATAGCGCGGTTTTCATGAAGGCAAGCTTTTCGGGCATCTTGGACGCCAAATCCTTTTCCTCCTTCCAATCCTCCTCGATCTTATAGAGCTGAAATTTCTCGAGGGCCCTATCCCCCACAATCTTCCACTCGCCAATACGCAGAGCCACGTGATTGTCTGCCGGCGCCAAGTGGTTACGCCAGTAAAGCGGCACAGTCCGTTCCACCGGTTTACCGGCCAAAGCCGGCCGCATGTCCACCCCGTCAATCACCCGATCCTTGGGCAGGTCCGCACCAACAATGGCCAGTATGGTGGAGAAAAGGTCGGACCCAATCACCGGCACACTGCTCGTGGTCCCAGGCTTAATGTGGTTGGGCCAACGGGCAATACCCGGCACGCGAATACCTCCTTCATGACTCCAGCGCTTTCGTCCACGCAGGCCTCCAGTCGAACCGCGTGTACGGCCTTTGGTCCCCGCCCCCTCAGGTCCGTTATCCGAGGTAAAAAAGACGAAGGTATCCTCGGTCAAGCTCTGTTGATCGAGTTCTTTCATTAGCAAACCAAAGGCATGGTCCAACTGGGTGACATTCCCGTGGTGCTGCCGGATTCCCTCATCATCAATATCCGCGTAAGGCTTCATGAACTCAGGCGCCGACTCAATAGGTAGATGCGGTTCATGCGTCCAGACAGTGATAAAGAAAGGTTTGGACTTGTCCCTTTCCTTGCGGAGCCAGTTAATGGCTTCTTCAGCGGCAATGACTGCAGAAGCGCCTTTGATAACTCCAACGGCCTTGCCATTGCGTACGAAGTTTTTCGGATTAATATGATTGGGCGAAGCATTGTTTTGGGTTGCCAACCACCAGTCATAGCCGTGGCTATTGGGTTGGGGTTGACGCGGATCATTAAAGAACCCGTTCAGGTGCCACTTGCCGGCATGGCATGTCGTGTAGCCCTTTGATTTCAAGACCTCGGGAATGGTAATCTCACTGGTACGCAGGTGCACCTGGTGGCCCGAAGGAATCCAACGCCACACCCCGTTGCGGTAGGGGGTACGGCCTGTGAGAATGGAGGAACGCGAAGGCGAACAAACCCCGCACGCCGCGTAACACTGGGTAAGCCGCACGCCTTCTTTTGCGAACTGGTCCAGGTTCGGCGTTTTAATCAAGGGATGTTCCTGAACACCCAAATCGCCCCAACCGAGGTCGTCGGTGAGAAAGATCACAAAATTAGGCGACTTCTCCTTGGCATTCAATTCAAGCGCAAACCCCACCAGCACCACGGCTGCGATTGTTGTTAGTAGGAGGTGTTTCATGTCAGCGAAAGCTCAGCTTAATTGCGTATTATTTGCAATAGTTTTGAATGTGCATATGAAAATCTTCATGCAATACAAAAAAGGGCAGCATGCTCACGCTTAGTGGTCAAGCACCGTTGATTTGCGTTGACGATTTATTCAAAGTTGCTATGAACTTGTTCGGGTTTTTATGAAGAAGCAATTACTGACAGTAATCATTACTAGTATGTTCTTTGGGTTGTCGGTGTTTGGCGCAAAGAACAAGGTCTTGAAGATTGGGACGCGTCCAGAAAGTGTGACAAAGGGGTTCGGTGGTAAGTACTATGTCACCGTCATGAACTCGGCGGACACTGAAGGGGACGCCGTGATTAAAGTCCTTGATGGCGACAAGTCGCGCGTATTCGCTAAGGGTATGGATGAGCCAAAGGGTATTGCGTTCACTGGTAAATATCTTGTCACTGCCGACCAGACCAAGGTTTTGAAAATTGACCGCAAGGGGAAGGTGTCGGTCTTAGTCGATAAAAAGAATTTTACGCGTAACGTGAGTTTCCTCAACGACGTCGCCTCATCGTCGGATCGTAAGAGTATCTTCGTCACTGATATGGGTGCCATTAGCATGATGTTCGATCCAGACAAGGATCGTACGCTTTGGCCCTTGGACAGCAAGCAAGCGAAAGAACTAACGGCGGAGGGTTGTGTTTATCAGATTACGCTCGACGGAAAGATTACCGATGCAGTTGCTCCGGGAAACAGCTCACTTCCGGGGCCAAATGGTGTCGGGCGAGCTGGGAAGAATGGGTTGCTTTTATGTGATTTTTTTACCGGCAATATTTTGCGTAAAACTGGAAAAGGGCAGTTAAAGGTAATTGCAAAGGGACTGCGAGGTGCCGACGCTATCAATACTGGTGGCAAGGGCGTCATTTATGTTTCGAGCTGGACGCAAGGAAAAGTTTGGAAACTAACTGAAAACGGGAAAAAGAGTGAAGTTATTCTAGAAGACCTATTGTCTGCTGCTGATTTTTTTGTCGATCTGAAGGCCAAGAAGTTGATCGTGCCGGATATGCTAGCAGGCACGCTAATATTTGTTGATATCCAGTAGGCAAGGCTGCTGTTAAACGCGCCGAAATTAAGATCATTGTAGCGCATTCATTTCCCTTCAGCTTTCAATTCTTCACTAGTCTTGGCTCCGTGTTTGCGGAGGAGGTTGGCGGTTGCCAATACAGCCAACGGCGCGCGGTGGTCTTGATAAGTAGCATAATCCAGCCGGGTTTCGCCAACATTGCCCCGTAGCCCCTTAACCTTTGAAAGAAACAAAAAGCCCACAGTGGTCAACTGTGGGCCTTGTTTTTTGCCTTTAACGGCCAAAGCGTTAATTAAGTAGGATTTTGGTCTTCAGCCTTCTTTTGGTCGGTGCACTCCTTATCACCACAGTCGGGTTTTGCGCCTTCATCGCAAGTGGCTTTCTCGTCGCACTCCTCTTTGGAAGCTGAACATTCCTCTTTGGAACCTGAACATTCGGATTCGGCTTTGGCCGAGGTGCTGCTGACGTAGTAGAATCCCGCACCCGTGACCGAAACCGCCGCAATTGCTATAAATGTAATTAGAGCCTTCATCGCCGGAAAACTATCGTCTGCTATGTGTATTGCAAGACTATAAAGTGGCTACTGTGGGCCACATTTTTCGGCCTATTAGCGGTAATGTCAGCGCGCCTGGACAAGCACGTTGAGTTTTGTTCTGGCCAACCTCAGAATAGGCACAAAAAGAGGCACCACTAGATTTCGGTATAATGTTTTTCACTGTTAATAATTTTAAAACAGTGAAATTGGGCTTAGTTTGTCACCTAAACAGATGGTGCCCGCGGCAAGAGTTGAACTTGCACCCCATTGCTGGGACTTGAACCTGAATCAAGCGCGTCTACCAATTCCGCCACGCGGGCATCGTGGGAATCCCCGAAATGGGGGTTGGAGTTACTACCCATCCGTGGCCCGGCGTGCAAGCACAATCCCCCACGCACGGTCGGCCAAGCTGATAATCGGCGACTTGACCTACGGAGCGCACTCTCACATCATCCCCGGCCCGATTTACGGATTTACATTTCAAACTAAACAGAACCATGAGTGCACCCAAGTTACACAACGCCATGTGGCCCGGTCTCGTCGGCAAGGGCGACGATGAAGGTCAGGAGCCGCCGATCAGCCTCGAGCACATGCTCGACCTCTCCGCCGCCGCCGAGGTGGATGGCCAGAAATTCGACGGGATCGACTACTTCCTGTTCCTGCCGCATACCAATCCCGAGGCCACCGATGATGAACTGAAAGGCATTGCCGACCTCATCGCCGGCAAGGGTTTTGATATCGGCTCGCTGGTCGCCCCCATTTGGCCCGGCACCGTGGGCGATTCGGCGATGGGCACGGCCGAGCAGCGTGCCAAGTTTCTCGACGCGGTCAAGATGGCCTGTCGCATCGCAAAGATTTTCAACGAACACGGCGCACGCAAGTACGGCGTCATCCGCATCGACTCAGCCGAATTCGGCGTGGAGAAATGGCGCGAGGATGCCACAGCTAATACGGCACAAATCGTCGAGACCTTCAAGGAAGCCGCGACGATAGCCGCTGACCACGGTGAGCGTCTCGCCGCCGAAGGAGAGATTTGCTGGGCCGGCATGCACAGTTGGAAAGACATGCTCGATGTACTCGAAGGCGTAGGCATGCCCGAGGCACTCGGCTTCCAGGCCGACCTCGCGCACACGTACCTTTACACGCTTGGCTACAACGCGCCGGAGCATGCGCTTTTGCAGGAGGGCTACAGTGACGACGAATTCTGGGCGGCTTACGAGCAGATGACCGACAAGCTCCGCCCGTGGACCATCGACTTTCATGTCGCGCAAAACGACGGCGAGGTTCACGGCGCCGGCGACCACGACAAGACCGGCAAACATTGCCCTGCTGATGACCCCAATGGTAAACTGGACATCACCCGCTGCGCCGGCTACTGGCTCAAGGACGCCACCGACCGCAATATCCAACACATCTGCTGGGACGGCTGCATGTTCCCCAACGCCACGCTGGAAAACCCAGCCACCTGGAACACTATCCTCAAGGCAATGATCGACGTCCGCGACGCACACGGCTGGGAATAATAATTACAGATCATGAGCGAAAAGAAATCCCTTAACATTGGACTCATCGGCTACGGCTTCATGGGCCGCACGCACTCGAACGGTTACAAGCGCGTCAGTGACTTTTTCCCGGATCTCGGCCATCGACCTGTACTCAAGGCTGTGTGCGGTCGCACTGAGGACCGCACCAAGGCTTTCGCCGGGCAATGGGGCTACGAGAGCTTCGAAACCGATTGGCGCGAACTGATCAAGCGCGACGACATCGACGCGATCGATATTTGCACGCCCAACGATCAACACGCCGAGGTGGCCATCGCCGCCGCCGAGGCGGGCAAGATGGTGCTTTGCGAAAAGCCACTAGCCCGCACCGCCGAGGAAAGCACGCCGATGGTCGATGCCGTGGAGAAAGCCGGTGTGCCGAATACGGTCTGGTACAACTACCGACGCGTCCCGGCCGTCACCTTGGCCAAGCAGATTGTCGATAGCGGCAAGCTCGGCCAGATTTTTCATTACCGCGCCAACTTCCTGCAGGACTGGACCATCAGCGCTGATCTTCCCCAAGGCGGCGAAGGTCTTTGGCGTCTGGACGCCGCGGCCGCCGGCAGTGGCGTCACCGGCGACTTGCTTGCCCACTGCATCGACACCGCCATTTGGCTCAACGGCAGCATTGCCGACGTGTCCGCCGTGACCGAGACGTTCATCAAGGAGCGCGTGCACACCGCCACCGGCGAGAAGCAAAAAGTCACCATCGACGACGCCTGTATTTTTCACTGCCACTTTTCGAACGGCTCGCTCGGACTGTTCGAATCCACCCGATACGCGCGCGGGCACAAGGCGTTGTACACGCTGGAGATCAACGGCGCCGACGCCTCCATCCGCTGGGATTTGCACGACCTCAACCGGCTGGAGTTTTTCGACCACAGCGACGACTCCACCACGCGCGGCTGGCGCAGCGTGCACATCACCGACGGCGACATGCCGTACATGGACAAGTGGTGGGTCCCCGGCCTCTGCATCGGCTACGAGCACACCTTCGTGCATCAAGTCGCCGACTTCCTCGCCAGCCTCGACAGCGGCGAACCGTGCCGCCCCACCTTCCGCGACGCCCTCGAGACTGCCCGAGTCTGCGACGCCGTCCTCGCCTCGGCGAAGGATCGCGCGTGGAAAGATGTGTAACGCTTGGCCAAGCGCAAGTAGTATACAAAACGAAGCTGACTCGAATCCTCGACATGGCGGTATTGGATCTAAAAGGGCAATAAGTTTTATGGAACCCCGCAGGGATTCTATTCTTGCACAATTCCCCGCTCACACATCCACCACTACGCAGGGATGGGTAAACACGAGGCAGCAACGGATGGTTGATTCGGGCCATCCTGTCAGCTTGGTCAAGGCCTGGCGATAGGTTTTCATTTGTGACGCGTACTTTTCGGCAGCCTGTTCCAGTGAAAGATCATCCCTCACCCTATCGCTTTTGAAGTCGATGATCTCTGCCCGATCACCGTACACATGCACCCGGTCAAAAACGCCGGAGATCATCTCATTATCAAGCACCACATCGAAGGCTCGCTCTCGCCAGAGTTGCACGTCGCCCCCGCCCTTGGCCAGGCGCTTGGCCACCGTCTCATTGGCAAGGCAACGTGCCACCTCGTCGACCGCCTCCGGCATCACCTCGCGCAACGGTTCCAGCTTGGCCAGTGTCGTGTCATCCACCCACTCGATCTGTTCGAATACCTTGTGGACAGCCAAGCCGAACGAAATGGCATCCGCACCGCCAAACGCAACCAATTGAGCACCTGACAAAACAACGGCATCATGACCCGCCGCCCGCCGCTTGGCCAAGCGGGCATCTCCACGCTTGGCCCCGATCAACTCCGGCTCGGCCACTGGCTTGGCTTCCTCCACCAGCTTGGCCCTCACCCAGTCGAAGCTCCCTTCCTCGAATATCACATTGCCAGGCTCTGACTCGTCCCCGAACGAATTGTCTTCGCCCTTGGCCAAAGTCGCGGTCAGCAGTTGCGCGTAGTTTTCTGAGTTGCCGGGCTTGGCCGTGATGACGTACAGCCCGTGGCTTGATCGGGTGAGAGCGACGTATAGTTTGCAAAAACTTTCGTAACACGCTTCGGATCGAGCCTCAGCAATAGAGACTTTTAGCGAATCGTCCTGCATACAAATATCCTTGCCTGGCAAATCCAGAACCCAGTCCGCCTCACCGTCATTATTGCGTTGAGTGTGCAGGGCTTCGTTGCGCGCCTGGTCAAGCCGCTTGCCTTCGAGGTCGGGGACGATGGTAATGTCGAATGTCAAGCCCTTGGCTTTGTGAATCGTCATCACCTGCACCACGCTGGCTCCGGAGGCTTCGGTAATTTCCTGCGCGGGAACGAAGCGCAGAAATGCGTCAATATTGCGGCTGCCGCTTTGGTCAAACTGGCGAGCCAACTCGAGAAATTGCGGGGCACGCCAACGAGCAAAGTCGTCCAGTTTTGAATCGAGTTGCTCGATCCACTGCCGGGCAACAGCCTCGAAGCCTTGCTGGTAAATGTCGCGTTGAATATCCCGCAACGCCGACTGTCGTTCAGTCGTTTCCGGCGGCAAGAACTTGGACAGCGGGGTGAGCCAAACATGGCCAGCGCTGAAGCCGTCCTCCGGGTGCGCCGCCGCTCGGAAGAGCGAAAGCAGCGCGATGCCAAGCGGATTGTCAGCGCCAGGGTTGGTGGCTGACTCGCCGACAATCGGCATGCCCAACCCCGCACCGCGAAGATGATTCACCAAGTCACGAGCAGCCCTATTAGACTGCACGAGGATAGCGCACTCCAACCGGTTATTGATGGGCTGAAGTTTCTTCAGCAGTTGCCCCACCACAGGCCAGCGGTCCTCTTTGTCATCAACTTGAAGGTACAACGAGTGGCCCTTTTCTCCAACCCGGTTTTTGGCCGACTTGTGCTCCCCCCAAATCTCCGACCACCGTTTTATAGCTGATTTATTTTCATCGAACGGTTCGAGTTTTTCGGCGTTGCCAAAAACCTGATTAACCATTTTAAGCACGTCCGGGCACGAGCGCCACGATTTATTGAGAGAATCAACTTTAAACTCATCCCCGGTCCCCTGGTCGTATTTTTTCTTCACGCGGTCGAACAACCGGGGATCCCCGCCGCGCCATTGATAAATGGACTGCTTCTGATCGCCGACGCAAAAGAACGTGCGATCACCGCTTGGATCCTGCACCACCTCGTCGATGAGATTTTCCACCGCACGCCATTGTACAGTGCTGGTATCCTGAAACTCATCGAGCAACCAGTGGTCAAACTCGCCGTCCAAGCGGTACTCAAGATCGAGCCGATCCGGGGCCTTGCCTCCGAGCAACACACGGCCATCACTAGGCGCGAGAAGCAACGGCAAGTCGGCAAACATCAAACGCCCGGCACGGCGCACCTGCACGTCGTAACGCTCCTCGTACGCCATCAGCAAGCCATGAATTCCTCGTGTGCGCTCCAGTTTTTTTTCGAGTTCCCAGGCGATGCAATAGCGCAAAACGCGCCCCAGTTTCCGGCTGAAATCCTTTGTCACCGAATAGGTTTTTTTTCGGTTTTCAAATTCCCATTTGCCCCGCTCCAAGTCAGCCAATCCCTCCACCGCCTTCATGACCAACTTCGGTGTTTTCTTGAAAAGCCCCTTGCCAGGCGCCCACTGCTCCAGGTAGTCAGCGAGGGCATTCCAGTTGCGATGCACCTCGTTGGTGAATGCAGGATGCTCATTGATGTGCCCTCGCCAGTCGACCACCAAGTCCGGCAACTCTGCCTTCTCCCTCACCCACGGGTTGCCGCCGGGCCAGATGCGGGCGGGGTCGCCCCAGCGGTCTGAACCGGGCACTCGCAGCAGCAACTCGTGGCAATCCTCCAAATGCTCCACGAACGAGCCGATAAAATTCCGGTTGTCTTTGCCCGCCGTAGCAAGTTGGTACGACTTGATCAGTTCATCCTGATCTGTTTTTTTTACTTGCCGGTTCGCCAACAATTGCTCGAGCACGGTTAGGCGCACCTGTTCCTTGTCGAACTCGCCCATCATCTCGAATCGGCCACCCAGTCCGAACTCGAACGAGAACAGCCCTAGCACACGGTGGAAAAAACTATCGATTGTACCTAGCGAAAGATGCCCCATCGTATCCACCAGTTTACGCAGTGCTTCCCGAAACTCCGACGGTTTGGTTTCCGGCAAGCCAATGTCCTTGGCCAGGCCTTTGGCCTCCGGCGGATCGATCGCGGCCGTGGCCAATTTTGTCAGAATGCCCTCGAAAAACTCGCCGGCCGCCTTGCGCGTGAACGTCAGCGCGATGATCCGCTCCGGCGCTTGGCCACTGAGCAGCAGTCGTATGAAGCGGTTGGTGAGTTGAAACGTCTTCCCCGAACCGGCCGAGGCGCGGATCATCGTGTTCGGAATCCGGCTCATGCCGCCACCTCCCCCGGCTTGGCCGCTGTGCCCTCAGGTTGGTCAAACAGAATGCTCTCAAAGTCATCGTGTTTCAGCTTGACAGTTGGAGGCCAAAACCGCTTCGCCGCGATGTCCTTAACCACGCCCTTCGCGCAGGCAAGCGCCAACCCCTTTACCTCATCATCGAATGGTGCCATCAGACTCACGCCGGTGTCCATGCCCACCGACGGGATGTTGAAATAACCGACACTCACGTCCGTGCCATAATCTTCCTCCAGCGCCCAGGCGTATAGCGGCAGTTGCAAATCCAGCCAACGACGCGCGCCGCCCCGGTTATTCACCTTGATATCCAGTCTCGCGTATTCGGGCACATTTTTTGAGTCGCGCTTTTCCCAGTAAGTTCCCCAGTGCGCCTTGGCCGGTTCCTTGGCCGTGGCCGAAGTCTTGTAATCCAGCACACGCACCGTGCCAGTTTCACTATTCCGTTCAACGCGATCGATGCAGCCTCGAACCAGCATCCCGTCCAGCGTCTCGGCAAAGACCCGCTCGGCTTCGATAATCTCCCAGCCCTTCTCGCGCTCACGTGCCTGCATGGCCGCCACGTGATGAAGCCGCCGCTCGATAATCTGCTGCTGCACCCGCAGCGGGAGCGGCGGATGACTTCCAAAATCCAACTCGACCTGCCGCTTAAGTTCCGCAACCAGAAATTTGTAAATCGTATCGGGCGATGTTGAGTTGCGAATTTTTCCGTCGTTCCCAAACGCCTCCAGCACGCAGTGCACCAGCGAGCCGAAGCCACGCGCGTCCTGTTCTCGCTGCTCGAAATCCTGCAACTCCATCCCCAGCACATGGCGCAAATAAAAACGAAACGGGCAATTCAGATAGGACTTGATCGATGTGGGGCTGAGCCTCTCCACCGGTTTGAGTGTCTCGACGCGCAGCGGCCAAGCTGCCTTCCACGCGGGGGGTTGATCATCCGGCGGCAGTGTATCAAACAAATGCCTCACGCGATCGGGCAACTGCTCGTCAGGGCAGCGAAACAACAGGCGCGACGGCTTCAGCGCGTCTCCGTTATTGCGCTGGCGGCCAACGTAAAAATCCACTCGCCCCTCGCCCCGGCTGCTCACCAGCAACTCAATCAACCAAGCGTCTCGGGCGAAACGATCCCCGTTTGTCCGAAGGCCAAGCGGGGCACGGATGCTCTCTGGCAAAAAACGATCGCCGTGAATCGACTTCGGCAGAAGCCCCTCGTTGGCACCGGTTACGAACAGATGCGGTGCGTCTTCCCACACCAACTCGAGCCAACCCTGCAGATCTATCGTGTCCATTGGCCGCTCTGGAAAAAGCGTTTCACGGCTTAAATCGTCGAGTACAAGTGAGAATTCCAGCGCCACGTTTCGCATGGCCTCGGGCGGCACGGCGGCGTCTAGATTAACCAAACGATCGTTCAGTTTGCCGATGACTTCGATGCGAATTTCATCCTCCGTTTTTGCGCTGTCGAACTGACGATCCGTCAGGGTCGTTTTCAAAAAACCGGCCAAGCCGACCGATAACGGACCATTCTCCAACTCACCCAACGCACTCTGCAGCAACTGCAACGCCGATCGGGCCGTGATGCGGCAACCGATTTTTTCCCGCTCACTCCGTTTTTCAAAATCAAGTTGCGTCGCCGCCGCCAAATCAGCCGGCAAATGCTTAAGCCGCAAATCGTCCAAGCCACGCAGCAAGTCCGTTGTCTGGATCGAGTCATCCTGTTGCGCCAGCCAATCCCACGCGTCCGGCAAACGGAGAAATGCATCCGCGTTGCCGAAGGTCGGATTTTGAAGCACCGACAACAGCGACTCGAGAAATGCATGCAGTGCTGTGCGTCGAACTGACTGCCCGCTCGGGTCAAAATGCCGAATCCCGCTCGCGCCCAACTCGCGCTCAAGATGCGGAATCACCTTGGGATCGGCCGTGCCGACGCCGACCGTTTGGTAAACTTTTTTGTCGTACCGATTAAGCCACTTGGCCACGTCGCGGGCTTGGGTTCGCTCATCCAGAGACGGGTGGAGTTGCCCGTTGGGCAAGGGCAAATCGCGCTTGCCCCAATGCTCTGGTACTGGCCGGCCCCAATCATCGAAGAGTGACTTGCCGCCCTCCGGCCCGAACACAACAGACTCGATCGCCACCCCCTGCGCCGCTGCTTGGCCAAGCGCGGACTCCACCAGCGGTGACAGATCTGTGACGCCCATCAGCACAACCCGGCGGATGCCCTTGGGCAACACCGGCTTAGCGGCGGCGGTACGCTTGGCATCGTGCACATCATGCAAGCCCACCTTGGCCAGCGACTCACGGTAAAGCGACTCGAGTTTGCTCAAGTCCTGCCAGCGCTGCGCTTCCTCTTCACAATGTTCTGACTCCGCCACCGCCGCACAATCCCAATCGGAATCGACGAGTGTGCCGCGCAATTCGTGCAGCGATCGCGCCATCAGTCGGCGCCAATTGTAATCCACCGACGACGGTAATTGAGGGAAAAGCGCCGGGAAAAGCGCAAGCGACTCGCCTTGCAACACATTCACCCAATGCCAAAGGCAAGCCACCGTGTCGGCGACGGTCTCGGCTGACTCCTCGTCAACCAGCACAATTGCCGGCGTCGCCGTTTGAGGCGGGAACAGGCCACCGTCGCGCTTGGCCATGGCATTCGCCAACGCCTCGCGCAACCGGCGGCCTGCCTGCCGTGTGGGCAGCAGCAGCAGCGTCTCGCTCAAGTCGGCGGAGACGCCAAACTCGCCGGCGAGCAGCCACTCGGTCGCCGAGGTCAGTAGCGGTTTATCCCAGGTGAGGTAAGTTGTTTTCGGAGAGACACCCATTCCTTCGCCCGATTCTATTGGGCTACTCATCATGGCGCAATCGATACCACGCCCGATGGGACAAAAACGGTCTCATGTGAAAACAACCGGCATAAACGTTGAATTTGCGAAACAAACAGATCAGTGCGATTTACCCGATCTGCATCTTAATTTCCCTAACCCGACCAAACGTCGTTGAAGCATTAAACGAGTAGACAATCACCGCGGCCGCTTGGGCGGATTCTTCCAGTTTTTGTGCCACTGGTATTCCCAAAGTTTCTCATTTGGTGTCAGACTGGCATGTCCATCGTAGAATACCAGGTTGATGGCGCCCGGCAACGGCTTGTCCCGATACTTGCTCGATGGTAGTGACAGATTTCCGGCCGGATACTTGTGGCGCGCCATTGTGATACGCGACATCCCTGCATTCTCAGTGCTACCAAGGGCAAGGTTACTCGCCGGCTGATGCCTCTCCAGTGGCCACGCATCCACCCACATCGAGTCACAGAAAATCGGGCTCTCACTCGAATGCCGAACATCCGAGTCGAGCCGGAAGGCTAGATTTCTGGCCATCCCATGCTGTGTTATCCAAGCTTGATTCCAATCACCGGCATAAAACCAGCCATTGAGTGCATAACTGCCAGTCCATTTCGGCTCACGAGTACCAGGGCGCAATTCGCTCCCCCAAACCCATGCCGAGGTCGAAGAACCTCCCTTCCCTTTCTTGTACGGCGCAGTTGGGCAAAGACGTATCGCATCGGTCTTGGAATAATACTCCCCGATCGATTCCATCCAAAGTTTCCCTTTGCCCATGGTGTATGAGGGTGTCTTTCCGGTCTCGTTCGAATACAGGAAGAACCCCAATCCAAGTTGTTTTAGGTTGCTTAGGCATTTTATTTCCGTCGCTTTGCCCTTCGCCTTGGCCAAGGCCGGTAGCAACAACCCAGCGAGAATCGCTATGATCGCGATGACCACCAGTAACTCGATAAGCGTGAAGGCTTCCCGGTTCGCGCTTGGCTTGGGTTTTTTCATCTTTTTTGACTAATCTTCATTTGACGCCTCCGCCGCTGCCGGGAGACCGGAGCGAACATGCAAGTCGCGCTGGGGAAACGGAATCTCGATGTCATTCTCACGCAGTTTTTGATCGATGATGAAATTCATCTCGCTGGTGAAATGAATCGGGGTTGCGGTCATTTCCTGAGTCCAAACTCCCAACTCGAAGTTGAGCGAACTGTCGCCGAACTCGGTGAATAACACCACCGGCGACGGGTCGCGCAGGGCCTTGGGGTGTTCTGCCGCGGCTTCGAGCAACAGCCGTTGCAGCAGTTTCAAGTCGCTGCCGTAAGCCACGCCGACCGGCACGCGGATGCGCACCTTCGGGTCGCCGTGGCTCCAGTTGGTAACGGTGTTGGAGATGAAGTCGGCATTGGGAACAATCATGGTAATGTTGTCATTGGTCACCACCGTCGTGCTTCGCAGCTGAATCTTTGTGACGCGCCCGGCCACGCCAGCCACCTCGATCCGGTCGCCGATCGAGATCGGCCGCTCGGCCAGTATGATGATGCCGCTGACAAGGTTGTTGATGATATTTTGCAGTCCGAACCCGATACCAACCCCCAACGAGGCTGCAATAATCGCCAGGGAACTCAGGTCAACCCCCACCAACTGAAAGGCGACGTAAAAGCCGACGGCGATCAGCGTGTACCCGATAATCCTACTCAAGCCGAACTGCAGTGAGGGCTGAAGTTTTGTCCTGGACAGAAACCGGCGAATGAGCTGCTTCTGAACGATCCGCTCGATGATGATCACGGACGCAAAAAGGATCAGTAGCAAAAGAATACTGCCAATGGTGACGGAGCTGAAGAGTTCGGTATTCCAAACCTTCACGCAAAATTGTTTGATCGTTTGCAGTGTCTCGTTCATGGCTGATTCGTCAGGGGGAGAAAGTGCTCCCCGCCTTGCCGCCGTGCTTGCGCAGGAAGTCGGCGGTGTCGTTGTGCAACGTGCCAACAGCCCAATCCAGCGGCGTGCCCCGGTCGCTGTCCAGCGCGTTTACCTTCGCACCCGCCTTCAACAACAACCTCGTCGTCGGCGTGTCGCCCAGCTCCGCAGCCAGATGCAGCGGTGTTTTGTCGGCATTGTGTTTCACGTTCACATTGGCTCCGCTTCGCACCAACAAGCCGGTAATCTCCGGATGTTTGTTGTAGATAGCGTAGTAGAGCGGCGTGCGTCCCAGTGCATCCCGCGCGTCTACATCCGCGCCTGACTCAATCTGCGACTGCACAGCAGCCGTGTCGCCGCTTTGGACATCCTGCCAAACATTCGACGCTCCGCAGCCGGCTAATAGCACGACTACCACCATTACTGTACCGCAAACCTTCAATCTCTCCAGCGAACATCAACCAAAAAACACAGCCACAGCAAACAAAAAATGCTGACGCCGCCTGACCAAGCCGGTACAGTCCCGGAAGTCGAATTCAACTTAAAATGAAAATCACACGCACCATCACCCTCTCCCTGTTGGCCACGATTACGCTTGGCCAAGCGCAACCGCTCTCCGAGGCCAAGCCCGGCAAACCTGTCACCCAGGCGCTGATTACCGGCACCGAGGCCGGTTGGCGTGCCATGACGAAAGACGACTTTGTGAATGTCAACTGCGCCGACGACACATGGTCATTCGAGGGCAATACCATTAAGTGCACCGGCAAACCTGTCGGTGTCATTCGCACCAAAAAACAGGTCACCAATCTCGAGTTGGTGGTCGAGTGGAAACACAAGCAACACGGTGGCAACTCCGGTGTATTCCTCTGGGCAATGCCTGAGAGCATCAAGCAACTCGCAGCCGGCAAGGGCAGGCTCCCTGCCGGTATCGAAGTACAGGTACTCGATCTTGGCTATGCCGAGAATTACGAGAAGCAGCACAAGAAACCATCCGACTGGTTCACCTCACATGGTGATGTTTTCCCCACGCAAAACGCTAGGATGAAACCGTTCCCACCGGTCGCCCCGAACGGCAAACGCAGTTTCCCGTCGAAGAACACTACGAAGGGCGTTGACGAGTGGAATCATTACTACATCCGCGCCATCAACGGCGAGGTGCGCCTCTGGGTGAACGGCGAGGAAGTCTCGGGCGGCACCGATTGCCAGCCGGCCACTGGCTACCTCTGCCTCGAGTCGGAGGGGGCCCCGATCGAGTTCCGCAACCTCCGCATCCGCGAACTGCCGTAATTCGAGAATTAATCCGCCCGGCCGACAAGGATGACGAACTCGCCTTTCGGCTTTCGATCGGCGTACTCGGCCAATAATTCCGCCGGCAGACCTCGCTGGATTTGCTCGAATTTTTTCGTCAACTCCCGCGCCAACACGATTGGCCTCCCCGGCGCAAACTCGGCCAACTCCCCGAGCAGTTTCACAACGCGATAAGGTGACTCGTAAAGCACAAGTGTCCCCGGCAACTCCAGCAGCTTAGTCAGGCGCCTGGCCCGTTGGCCGCTCTTCACCGGCAGAAAGCCGACGAAGTGAAACTCATCCGTGGCCAGACCACTCGCCGTCAGCGCCACCACTAACGCGCATGCCCCCGGCACCGTCTCCACCCGACAACCGGCCTCGATCACCGCCGCGACCAGTCGCTGACCCGGATCGCTGATGCCCGGGCTCCCGGCGTCGCTGACCATCGCCACCGTTCCCCCGCCCTGCAGCAGCTCAACGATCTCACCGGAGCGCTTGGCCTCATTGAACTTGTGCGCGCTCACCTGCCGCTTGGTCAAGCCGAGTCGCTTAAGCAGCATCCCGGTGTGTCGCGTATCCTCCGCTGCCACGAGGTCGCAGTCGCGCAGCGTCCGGATCGCCCGCAGCGTGATGTCCTCCATGTTGCCGATCGGCGTCGCCACAAGGTACAGTGTCCCAGGCTCCAATGGCGCGGGCTTCACATCTGGAAGAGCAATCGGCTCGGACATTGTTCAGGCGCCGCTGGCGAGCGCAATCGCCAGCGGCGGCATCGGGCAACCGAGTGAATCGGAGATGGCGCGGAGCAGCTCGGCCTCCTGGATTTGCAGGTAACCGTCGGCCGAGACAGTGGCCGCGGCCGCCTCGATGAGTTTACGCTTCAGATTGATCGATACTCCGTCGAGTGTAACGAGGGCTTGATCCAGTTCCTGCAAGCCGCAATCGACATCCGGCAGCTGGGTCAAACGTGTGACGTCGAGGTGGGACGCGCCGGCGGCGTAGGCCGTTTGGATGGTTTCACCATTGCTGCCAGCCGTGCAGGCGAGGGATGAAATGAGCACGCTGCATTCGTGGCTCAACTTTTTCAGCGAGTAGTATCGCGCGAGGGTTTTTTGCTGCTTCACAAAATGCGGCTCTAGATGCCGGATCACGAGCTTGGACAGCGAAAACTCGAACAGGTCGATCTTCTCGTCCGCTGCCGCCAAGGACTCCAGCAGTTTGGTGAAACGCTCGAACTGATCCTTCGCCATGCGCCGGAGTGAGCCGACAGCCAGGTCGGCGACGGGCAGCTTGGCGCGGGGATCGAGCGATGCCGCCGCGCCGCTCAACTTGAGGGTGGCCTTGGCCATTTGTTTGCCGAAGAGTTCGTCCACTTGGCCAAGTTGCTTTTTCCGCACCGGCCCGTCCTTCGGATCGAGCAACAGGGCGAATACCAGCGCGCAGGCGTCGTGCGTGT
>JASLKI010000312.1 GCA_030747575.1 Verrucomicrobiota bacterium
CCGCGCTGTTGCTCGGCCGATTCCTCGGTCAAATCCTGCGACGCAAACGCCGCACCGGCCAAGCCGTCCCGCCCCGTCGCCGGGCCGACGTAAAACACCGGATTACCGACTCCCTTGGCCGCGCCCCGGGCAATCTGACTATGCCGTAACACCCCAAGACTAAAGACGTTAATTAGTGGATTTCCCTCGTAAGATGGGTCGAAATACACCTCACCCGCGACGGTCGGCAGGCCGATGCAGTTCCCGTAATGCGATATACCAGCCACCACGCCACGAAATAACTGACGCACCTTTGGTGACTCGAGGCGGCCAAAACGCAGCGAGTCCATGTTGGCGATTGGCCGGGCGCCCATTGTGAAGATATCCCGGATAATCCCGCCCACGCCGGTCGCCGCCCCCTGGAATGGCTCAACCGCGCTGGGGTGATTGTGCGACTCAAGCTTGAACGCCACACCGAGCCCATCTCCCATGTCGATCACGCCGGCGTTTTCCTCGCCGGCAGCAACAATGACCTTGGGCGATTGGGTTGGGAAGGTCTTGAGCAGCAGCCGAGTGTTTTTGTAGGAGCAGTGCTCGCTCCACATCACGGAAAAAATACCCAGCTCAGTAAAGTTGGGTTCTCGGCCGAGCACCTCTAGAATGCGTTCGTACTCCTCTGGGGTGATGCCGTGTTCCTCAATGACTTCCGGGGTGATCTCGGGGTCGGGCATCAAATCAGTTGCCGCGCGAGTGGCGCGGAGTCGGGAGGTGAAACGGAGTCATCAAGTGGTCGGCTTGCATCAGTTCCGGTAACCGGTCGCGGCAAGATAGTGAGCCGAAAAACTGGATGCAAGTCCGCCTTTAAATATAACGCATATTTTGTCGCTGCCATGCCTTGAACTTGCCAAGTCACAAAGACTCACACACGATGCGGCGGTTCTGGCGTCACTTAGCCAAACGCCAAAACTCAGCCTCATGAGCCGCTTCACGCATTCCTTTGTTTTGCTTCACGTTTCCCTGCTGTGGCTCGTTGCGGGCCTGCCCTTGGCCAGGGCGATCGAGCCGCCGCTGGCTTTGCCGGTGTTAGTGCAGCTCGAGGGCCAGGCGCTGGTTCCGTTTTATCTCGAGCAAAAACAGGCCGGCCTCAATGGCGCTGCCCTTAGCCAAGCGGTGCAACGCCAAGCCAAGCGTATCGCTGGCGAACAGGACGCCATGGCCGAGTGGCTCCAGGCCGATGGAGTCAGAGTGACCCGGCGCTACTCAAGGCTCGTCAACGCCCTGCGGGTTCGGATCACCGGGGAGAAGAGGGCCGTCTTGGCCAAGCGGGTCGGCGTCAAACGGGTCGAGCGACCGCGCGTATACGAACCTCTCACCAAGACAAGCGTGCCCGCAATCGGCGCAAAAACAGTGTGGGGAACACGAACCACCGGCTTTGATGGGGAGGGCATCCGTGTTGCGGTGATCGACACCGGAGTGGACTACACCCACGCCATGTTCGGCGGACCGGGCACGAAGGAGGCGTATCAATCCAACAACGGCGATGAAGTTGAAGAGGGCACGTTCCCCACCGACAAGGTCGATGGCTGGGACTTTGCCGGCAAGGATTACTCCGGGGTGAATGACGTGCCGTTGCCGGACGGCGACCCACTGGACCGTTCCGGCTACGGCCACGGCACCCACGTAGCCGGCATCGTAGGCGGAGTCGGCGTGACAAGTGAGGGCCGACCGTACGAGGGCGACTATTTCGCCGGGCTGGATTACTCCGAGTTCCTCCTCAGGCCCGGCGTGGCGCCGAAGGCCAAATTGTATGCGTTAAAAGTTTTTGGTGACAACGCGACTGGCTCCACGAGCCTCGTGGTAGACGCGCTGGAGTGGTGCGCCGATCCCAATGCTGATAACGACTTT
This sequence comes from Verrucomicrobiota bacterium, assembly GCA_030747575.1. GTDB lineage: Bacteria > Verrucomicrobiota > Verrucomicrobiia > Limisphaerales > UBA1096 > UBA1096. The sequence goes on from JASLKI010000312.1 coordinate 1,885, forward strand.
GACGACCACATGGACGTGGTGAACATTTCGCTCGGCTCCTTGATGGGCCTTGAAGAAAAAGATAAAATCGAGGCTGAAACGTTCAGCAACCTTAACCAGCTTGGCTGCGTGGTCGTCGCCGGCGCCGGTAACATGAACAATAACAATTTCTACCTCGTTGACTCGCCGGCAGTTGAGCGCTCGGTCATTGCCACCGCCTCGGCAAAGCGCGACGGCAGTGTTTACAGAATCACGGCGCACAGCGCACGCGGGCCTTCCTCGCCAATGAGTCTGCTCAAACCCGAAATCACTGCGCCGGGCGAGTTGATTCAATCGGCAAGGATGGGAACCGGCACCGGCGACGCCTGGATGAGCGGCACCTCATTTGCCACGCCGCTTGTTGCCGGCGCTGCTGCTCTGGCCCTACAAGCACACCCCGGCTGGAACGCCACTGAGATCAAGGCACTACTGCTCAACACTGCCAAGCCGATGCAGCACAAAAACGGCACCGTCTACCCTGAGTCGCTCGCTGGGGCCGGGTTTCTCGACGTGGCACAGGCGGTGAACACCACCGTGACGGCGCAGGCGGAGGATTCCGAAGGGTTGACCACCCTGTCGCTTGGCTCGTTGGCCCTGGCCAGACCCTGGGAGGAAACACGGGAAATCCGGGTGACAAACCACGGCGATGCCGATGCCAAATTTACACTGTCGGTAGAGGAAACGGTCACAGAAAATGGCTTTGGGATCGAACTGCCGGAGAAGGAATTCACCATTCCGGCAAAGTCGCAAAAACTGATGCCGGTGACCTTCCGCGCCGACCCGGCCAAGTTTGACCGCAGCGGCGACCCGCTGACCCCGTCCCTGCTCAATGATCGCGCCCGAAGCTGGGTGTACGAGGTCAGCGGCAAAATCGTGCTGACCAATGATGCCGAAAAACTGCGCGTGCCATACCACGCGCTTGTCCGCGCCGCCGCTGCTAGGAAAACCACGGTGACCCGGATTGCCCTGCCGGCCTGGAACCTCGTGTCACTCGAACTACCGCTCGAGGGCGGCTCGGCGCATCCCAAGCCGCTGGTGTCGGTGTTCGAGTTGGCCGGTGTCAGTGCCCGGAACAATTTGCTCACCGACCCGGCAGACATAGCCGCCGACGTGCTGGCGTTCGGCGTGGCATCGGACTACCCGCAGACCGGCTCGGTGGAGGAGACTACGCTTTACTTCGGCATCGCCAACGCCGGACCGTGGACGAATCCGCACTCGTTCCTCTACGACCCGCACCTGCAGATCGACACCGACTTCGACGGTCGGATTGACTACGAACTGGCCAGTTGCAGCAACGGCGGCCTGCTCAAGGACGATCTCACCGTGTCCTCCTACGCTGACGATGTGTTTCTCTCCATCCTCATCCGCGTGCCACGGTGGGAGCGTGGCATCGCCGATGCCGGATATCTCAACGTGTTTCCCCCGGACGAATACGACACAGTGCCATTCAACAACAGCGTGATGGTGCTGCCGGTCCCGGCGCGGATGCTCGGGCTCGACGAAGATAAAACGGACTTCAATTTTCGGCTGCTCACACTCGGCGCCGAGCAGTACGGCTACCCCGAGATCGATCGCACCCAAGTGATCCGTTACGACGTGACCCAGCCTGTGGTGCACTCGGCACTTGGCATTGG
>JASLKI010000313.1 GCA_030747575.1 Verrucomicrobiota bacterium
ACGGGGCAGGTCCATAACGATTTCCCAGACGAAGCCAACGTCGCCGATATCAGCCTACGCCTGGCCAACCGGTTGGAAACCAAGCGGAGACATTTCTGGGCTAGCAACCCTGCCAAGGCGTTGGCGAAGGTGCGCAAATTGATCGGTCTGCCCGAGAACCTCCCGCAGCCCAGGGTGGAGCGTGGTGGCCAAGCCCAAACCAACTGGGCGCGTATCGACAAATTCACGCTTCAGCGCACCGGCGACATGCCGGTACCGGCCCTGCTCTTTCGGCCGCCCGGTAACACCAGCCACGCACTTGATGTGGTCGTTTATGCCGACGACCGCGGCATGCGGAGCGCCGCCCACGCCAACGGCCCGATCCGGAAATTGGTGAACGAGTCGACAGCGGTGTTTGCCGTGGATCTGCGCGGCCTCGGCGAGACGCGTGACCAGGGTAGCAACGCGAAATACCACAGCCACTCGCACCGGGTCGGCAACGTGGCCACACACATTGGGCAACCACTGCTTGGCCAACGCGTCCGCGATTTGTTGTCGGTCGTCGACTACCTCAATCAAGTCGGTAGTGAACGTGTTTGCAGTATTCGCATGATCGGCGTCGGTTCCGCCGGGCCGGTGGCACTGCACGCCGCGGCGTTGGATGCGCGGATCAGCAAGGTCGAACTACGCAACCCGGCGCTGAACAGCTGGGTGGACGACGTCGTGGCCCAGCCGCTCCACCGCGAGATGGTCGACCACGTGGTGCCCGGCGCCCTCACCTGGTACGATCTCCCGGACCTCGCCCGCCAACTCGGCGCCCGGCTTAGAACTCGATGAACTTGGGGGTGATTTTGCCGTGGTCGATGGTTAGGCGAACCATGCTTGGCCGATAATCCCCGCGCGGCTGCGTCACCGAGCCGGGATTGAGGAACAGAACACCGCCGAGAGTCTCGCAGAACGGCATGTGCGTGTGTCCAAAGACGACAACGTCCGGCTCGATGCGCTTGAGCCGCTCGCGCAACGATGCCTCGAGTCGGTGCGGATCGACGATGTGCTGCACGAAAAACTTTTTACTGCCGAGCGTCGCCACGGCGGACTCGTTGATCGGCATGTCGCCGTCGGTGTTGCCGAGAACGGCGGTGGTTGGCGCGATGGATTCCATGTCGAGCACGAGCCTGTAAGGGCCAATGTCACCGGCGTGAATGATGGCATCGACGCCGGCCAGCGACTCGGCGATGTGCGGTGGCCAATCGCTGTGATTGTCGGAAAGGATTCCGATGGTCGTCATGCTGCCTCGGGGCTGGGTTCGGGTGGGGCTTCGGTCTCCTCCTCGTCGTCAGTTTCGGGCTCCGGCGCATCGTCGATCGCCTCGCTCCATTTCATTGCCCCGGCGAACAGGCCGGTGAACAGGCCGGTGCCGAGCAGCGACTTGAGACCAAACAACCACGTCGGCGGAAAACCGGGCAGACCAACGGTCATCGCCTGCACCCAGCCGGCGATCGTCTTGGCATAGGCTGGGTTGACCATCCACGAGACGGTGTTGCTGACGAGGTAAAACAGCAGCGCACCAATCAGCGTGCCGAGGAACACCCGGCCGTAGCTCCGGCGCCTGGCCAGCCACTTGGCCAGAACGACGAACAGCGCGAGGATCATCCAATTCACAACCAACTCCGGCACCATCACCGACATGTTGTAGTGGAAAAGATTTAGCAGGATGTCAGTGACGATGATGGTGGCCAGCGGCAGCACCCAGCCCATCCAGCCGGGCAGCCAAAATGCCGCACAAAACAGCAGCGCGTGCGCGGCACTGAAGTTTTGCGGAAGCATGCCGGGCCACCGACTCGCCACGAAGACGAGCATCAACACCAGCGGCATCCATGTTTTGCGCTCCACGCCCCGATGTTACCCAAGCGCTTGACCAATCGCAAACCGGCTGCTTGCCCGCACACCTGGCCAAGAGTAGGCTGCCCCGCGATATGATGGACAATTCACCCCCTGTAATTTCACCCGGGCCAAGTCCGGCACCGGCCAGGAAAAGCCGGGGCTGGATGTGGTTCTCCCTGTGCTTCTTGGGTTGCCTGCTGCTGAGCGGCTTCCTCCTCATTGTCGTGCTGGCCATCGGCTCCGCCGGCATGTCGCTTGGCTCCAGCGACTCCAGCTATGTCGAGGAAGCCACCCTTCGAGACAACGACAGCAAAAACAAGATTGCTGTAATCGATCTCGCCGGCCTGATCGCCAGTTTCAGTGTCGATGCCAGCGGGAATAATATGGTCGAGTCGATCCGGCGGCAGTTCAAATGGGCGCGGGATGATCACAATGTGAAGGCGGTGCTGTTCCGCATCAACTCCCCCGGCGGCGAGGTGTTGGCGTCGGATCACATTTACGAAATTATCCGCGATTTTCAGGACGAATGCGACAAACCGGTGGTCGCCGTGATGGGTGCGCTGGCGGCGTCTGGCGGGTACTACGTCGCTGCGCCGTGCAACTGGATCATCGCGCACGAGTTGACGATCACCGGCAGCATCGGCGTGATCATGCAGGGCTACAATCTGCGCAACCTGATGGACAAGGTCGGCGTACGGCCGATGGTATTCAAAAGTGGCAAGCACAAGGACATGCTCAGCTACGACAAGCGCGAGGAGGACATCACGCCGGAGGAACGCAAAATCGTGCAGGATCTGATCGACGAGACATTTGGGCGTTTCAAAAAAATCGTGCGCGAAGGCCGCGATCTCGAGCGGCGAAACAAACCCGATGATGGCAAAGCACTCGCCGACAACTGGGAGGACTTCGCCGATGGCCGAATCCTCTCCGGCACGCAGGCGCTTGGCCAAGGTTTCGTGGACAAACTTGGCAACCTCGAGACCGCCACCGAACAGGCACTGTCGCTGGCCGGCATTCCCGATGCAGACCTGATCCAGTACCGCCAACCGTTGAATCTAGCAAACCTGTTTCAGCTTTTCGGCAAGAGCGAGGCCAAGGAGATAAAAATCGACCTCGGCGTGGACCTCCCCAAGCTCAAAGCCGGCCGGCTCTACTTCCTCTCACCATTGCTGCTGTATTAACCGACGGAACGCTTGGCCAAGCGCTACTCCAAAAGTAAGAAAAGCCGACCAAGCGGTCGGCTTCTACTGTTTGGGTCAACGGGTTGCTACGAAATCTACTGCCTCCGCCGTTGCCGAGGCCGCGTTGACGCAGGATCCTCGGCGGGCAACCTGTACTGACCGCGGAGTCGCTGCAACTCGTTCTCGAGTCGCGTTTGAACCCCGACGTATTCCGCGCGGCCGTGGAGGCTTTGCAACTCGTTCGGGTCGGCGGTGAGGTCGAACAGCTCCCACTGTTTGTTTTCGTAAAAGTTAATCAGCTTGTAGTTACCATCGGTCACCCCGTAATGGCGGGCCACGCTGTGCGCGCCGGGGAACTCATAGTAGTGGTAGTAAAACGCCTTGCGCCAGTTGGCGGGCGTCTCGCCCTTGAGCAGCGGCACGAGGCTGCGACCCTGCATATCGCTTGGGATGTCCGCACCTGCGATCTCGAGGAACGTCTCGGCGAAGTCGAGATTCGAAACGATGTCGTTGTTGATACTGCCAGCCTCGATCACGCCGGGCCAGCGCACCATGAACGGCATCACGAGCGACTCCTCGTACATCCAGCGCTTGTCGTACCAGCCGTGCTCGCCGAGGTACCAGCCCTGATCGGACGAGTAAATGACGATCGTGTTTTCGGCGAGGCCGGTGTCGTCGAGGTACTTGAGCACGCGGCCGATATTGTCGTCCACCGACTGCACGCAGCGCAAATAATCCTTGATGTAACGCTGATACATCCACTTGACCTTGGCCTTGCCCTGCAGGTTGGCTTTGCGGAACGCTTCGTTCTTCGGGCCGTAAGCGGTGTCCCAGGTTTTTTTCTGCTCCGGCGTCAGGTTGTTCGGGCCGGCATTGAGCTTGAGATCGTTTTCGGAGAGATGCCGCGCAACGGTCATCGCTTGGCTGCTGGCGGCGGAGGTGCGGCCGGAGTAGTCGTCCCATAGCGTCTCCGGCTCGGGGATTTCCACGTCGTCGAACGTGTTGAGGTGTGCCGGGCCGGGCTGCCAGTTGCGGTGCGGTGCCTTGTGCTGGAGCATCAGCATGAACGGCTTGTCGGTGGCGCGATCATTCTTCAACCACGCAAGCGCCTTGTCGGTGACGATGTCCGTCGTGTAGCCGGTGTTTTTCTCGACGACCACTTCGCCCGCGTCGTTGGTCGTACGCATTGGCGGATTGTAATACGGCCCCTGCCCGATCAGGACGTCGAAGTAATCGAAGCCGGTCGGCACGCTCTTGAGGTGCCATTTGCCGATCATCGCCGTCTCGTAGCCCACCTTGCGCAGCAGCTTGGGAAACGTCTGCTGCGAGCCGTCGAACGGCGTGCGACCGTTCATCAAAAACCCGTTCAAGTGACTGTACTTGCCGGTGAGGATCACCGCGCGGCTTGGCCCGCAGATCGAGTTGGTGACGTAACACTTGCGAAAACGCATGCCCTCCTGCGCGATACGATCCATATGCGGCGTCCTGTTGATGCGCGAGCCATACGCGCTGATCGCCCGAGCCGAGTGGTCGTCGGTAAAAATGAAGAGGACATTCGGTCGCTTGGCTGCCTCGGCCTCCGGCGCGGCCACCAGGCCGCAAACCAAGCCAAGCGCCACCAGCGCCACGGTTTTTTTAATCATGTGTTTCATGGAAAGATCAATCTCCCAGCCAAGCCCCCAAACCCGGTACTGGTAAAGGCGGCAATATAGCCAGGCCGCACCCTCTTGGCCAAGCGCAAATGCTACTCCACAAACTCCAGCTCCGGCAACTCGGGTACAACACCCATCTCGTGGCCCCGGCGCAAGAAACGGCGGATCGACTCGCGGCCGGGTTCGCCGTAGTCGAGCGTCCAATCGTTCACGTACATGCCGACGAACTTGTCCGCCAAGTCGATGCCCATGTCGCGGGCGTATTGCAGCGAGTGCTCCACCGCCTCGGCGCGGTGCTCGAGGCTGTACCGGATGCTGCGCTCGAGCACGTCGGATATCACCTTGCGCTCCTCCGGCGGGATGCGTTTGTGAATAACATTGCCGCCGAGCGGCAACGGCAGGCCGTCGTTCTCGCGGCCCCACCACACGCCAAAATCCTCGCAGCAAACGAGCCCCTCGTTCTCAAACGTCAACTGGCCCTCGTGGATGATCAACCCGACATCGGCGAGTCCTTCGTTGACGGTCTTGAAAATTTCGTCGAACGGCACCACAGTGTAGTCGATCTGCTCTCCTTTTTTGCCGAGCCAAAGTTGCAGCGCGAGAAACGCGCTCGTCATCGTGCCCGGCACCGCGATGCGGAGCGAAGCAATTTCCTGTCTCGAGAATTTCTCGCGCGCCACCAGCATCGGCCCGTAGCCGTCGCCCATGCTCGCGCCGCTCGGCAACAGCGCGTACTCGCCACACACATGCGCGTAGGCGTGGATGCTGATCGCCGAGATGTCGAGCTCTCCCCGGTTCGCCCGCTCGTTCAGCGTTTGGATGTCCTGCAGGATATGCTCGAAGTCGTAACCGCCGTCATCGATTAGCCCCTTGGCCAGGCCATAAAACATGAACGCGTCGTCCGGATCGGGCGAGTGTCCCAACGTGAGTTTTCGTTTTTCCACGGGCAGGACGGTAGGCGCGGAGGTGCAATTTGTCACGCCAACGCTTGGCCGAGAGCGGCCCTAAACAATCCTTCCCTGTCAATGATAGTTCAGGTAGAAATCCCTCCGTAAAGCAGCCCATGTCCACCGAAGTCTTCATCAGCTACGCAGCCAAGGATCGCACCCGCGTCCTCGACCTCGTCGAGCGCCTGCGAGCCGCCGGTGTCTCGGTGTGGATCGACCAAATGGGTATCGAGGGCGCCACGATGTGGAGCCAGGAAATCGTCGCCGCCATTCGCAGCTGCAAGGTGCTCATCCTCGCCATTTCCGAAAACTCGGCAGGCTCGGAAAATGTCGTCAAGGAAGTCGCGCTGGCCTCCGAGGGGCGCAAACGCATCCTGCCCGTCTACATTGAGCAGGCCGAGATCCCGGAATCGATGGCATATCAGCTCGCTGGCATTCAGCGCATCGAGTTTTTTGAGGGACGGGAGGATTTGGCCCTACAAGCAGTCATCCGCGCGTTGGCCAAGCTGGACGTGACCGTCCACGACGAAGCCAGCGCCGCCGCCGCAAACACGCCGGGCTCTGCCTCACACGGGCCAAGCCACCCCACCGGCAGAGCCCAAGCCAAGGGTCAAGCCGCCGTTTGGCTGAAAGTGGCCGGTGTGGTTGTTGGCCTCGCCCTGCTTGGCTTCGCGGGAACATTCTTTTTCGGCAGCAATACAACGACCGCGCCAATGCCAATCGCACTTGGCCAAGCGCAAACCAACACAACCGAACAGGCAACCCTCGACACCAATCGCGTGGTGGTGCTGCCTTTCAAGGTGATCGGCGGCGAGAAGGATTCCGAGGACTTGGGCTACGGTCTGGTCTCCACGCTGACCAGCAAACTGCAACCGCTTAAAAATCTGGTCGTCATCGCGCACGAGTCGGCGCGGAAGTTCAAAGACAGCGACCAGTCGCCGAACGAGATTGGCCAGGCGCTACAGGTGGGCACCATCGTTACCGGTGATATCCAAACCGGCGGTAACAATGTGCAGGTAAACATCCGGGTGATCGACGCGAACACGAAAGCGCTTGGTTGGGGCGATTCATTCACCAGGAACCTCGGCGAATATCTCGATCTCCAAAACGAGATCGCGACGAAACTGGCCATCAGGCTCAAGGGTGGCCTGGGCGCTGCCGAAACCCAGCAACTCGCCAAAAAAGCAA
>JASLKI010000314.1 GCA_030747575.1 Verrucomicrobiota bacterium
GAACACCCGCACCGGGTTGCTGCCGCCCTGCTGCTTCTGCCAAAACTGCAGCGTCTGGTTCAGTTGCACGTGCATGCGGGTCATCACCTGCCGGGCAATCTTGGAGAGCGCCGCCTCGTGCGGATCCTCTGGCTCATCATACGCGCCGCCCAGGCCGACCAGCCCCTTTTGCAGCTTGATCTCCTCCGCCTGCGAAAAGCGCATCTTCGTTTCCGTCGCGAACTCCTGCGTGATCGAATTGGCGCCGATGTTAATGGTGCGGATGAAAAATTTCTCGCCGTCGAAGAACAGGACGTGAGTCGTCTTGGCGCCAATGTCCAGGACCATCGAGCATCCCTCAATGTCACCGTAATTGTAGCGGAAAGCGTTGACCATTGCCGCCTGCGCCGTGTCCACCAACTCCACGTTCACGCCCTGCGCCTTGGCCAGCTTGATCATCCCATCCGCAACCTCGCTCTTGAGCGCGGACAACAGCACCTCGACCTCGCCCGACTTGGTCATGCCCATCGTGTAGTGATCCCAGGCGGCCTCCTCCAGCGGGAACGGGATGTTCTGCTTCGCCTCGAACTTGATGAGCTGCGCGACCTTGGTCTTGTCGATCGCAGGCAGGCGGATCGGCTTGGATAGGACCTGAAAACCGGGAGCCGCCACCAAGCCGCGCTTGGCTGAGAATCCGACCTCCTCGAACATTTCGTTGGCCGCCTTCTCCACCGCCTTGGGACGCGCCCTCTCGCTGGAACCCTCCAGCCCCAAAGGCTTGACCCCAAAACGAAGCAGGCGAATGCCGCCCTCCGCCGTGGGCTCGAACTCAGCGACACGCAGGGTGCCGGCGCCCATGTCAATTGTCAGGAAGGATTTAGAACTCATTTTATTTCAATAGATTGGACGTGAAATCACGCCCATCCGTTCAACAACTCGTAGGCCCGCAAATAGTTTCACTTCCAGAAAAGTGGCTGAGGTTGGTAAAAGAATTGCGCCACAGCGTCAAACAGAAAAACCCGAACACAGAAAAACGTATCAAAATCCCGGGGAGAAACAAGGGCGGAGACAGCTCCGGCAAACCCGGTTGGCCAAGCGGACACCGATCGCAGGCGGGAGACTGCCATCCCTGCGGGATGGTTTTTTGCGGCGGCTTCTCCGGTGGTGGCGCTTCGCTGACCACCGGCTAATGGCTTTGAAGCATTGGCTTCATTCCGTACCGGATCGGCATGAAACCGTACCCCTCCTCCTGTCATCAACGCCCAATCCCATTATTTCTGTCGAATAACCATTTTTATTGGAGTGAATTGGTGTTGATTCGGGGTTTTTTTTGATTGGCCAAGCTCTTGGTCAGTTCTCGGAACTCAACCAAGCAGCTCGGCGGCCTTGGCGGCGATATCGGGTTGGCGCATGAGGGCGGTGCCGACGAGGATGGCCTTGGCGCCGCACGCCTCCAGTCGCTCGACGTCGGCCCGGGTGTGGATGCCGCTCTCGGCGACGAGCACTTTCTCGGAGCCACCGCTCCCGGCGATGCGCTTGGCCAAGCGCTCTGTGGTGCCGAGATCGACGGTGAAGTTGGCCAAGTCGCGGTTGTTGACACCGACCAGCCGGGCGTCGATGGCCAGCGCACGGTCGAGTTCGGCCTCGTTGTGCACCTCCACCAGCGCGGCCAGCCCCACCCCGGTGGCCAAGCGATGCAAACGGCCGAGTTGCTCATCGTTAAGACAGGCGACAATTAACAGGATGGCATCCGCCCCATGCTGAACCGCTTCGGGCAACTGCCGTTCGTCGATCATAAAATCCTTCCGAAGCAGCGGCAGTGAAACGGCCTCGCGGACAGCGCGCAAATGGTCAAGTGATCCCTGAAAAAACTCGCGGTCGGTCAGCACGGAGAGGCAACTCGCTCCGGCAGCTTCATATGTTTTCGCGATCGCAACCGGATCGAAGTCCTCGCGGATGACGCCCTCGGAGGGCGACGCTTTTTTCACCTCGGCAATAAGGCCAATATTGCCCTTTCGGGGATTGAGCAACCCACCAATGAAGTCTCGCCTCAGGCCATGCTCCTCGACAACCGCCCGCAACGACTCAACGCTCACCGATACCTCGGAAAGATGCCCTAGTTCGCTGCGCTTATGGGCAACGATCTTGTCGCGGATGTTCACCGAGAGGCGGCGCCCGCCTGGCCAAGCGGTTACTTGAGCGGCTTTACGCGAATGTTGCGGTAGTGGACAACGCTCTTCGGGTCGTGGGCCTGCAGAGCGAAGGTGCCGCTGCCAAGCTTGCGACCGGGCATCGACTTCAGATGTGAGGCATTCGGAATCTCGGTCCAGCTTGAGGTGACCTTGCCGTTGATCTTGATGTTGACCTTCTTGCCCTTGACACGAATCTCGTAGTCGAACCATTCGCCATCCTTGGCTGGGGCCGGGTTGACGTCCTTAACAGCGTAGAGGCCACCAGTCTTTTTCGGGTCGCCGTGGGTGTTGTTCACCTGCGCCTCGAAGCCTGCATATGGCCAACCGGAGTCCTCGTACTTGGTATGGAAATAGATGCCGGAGTTGGCCTTCGGGAAGGTTTTCACCTGCGCCCGCAGCACAAAGTTCTTGAAGTTGTGATTCTCGACATCGCCCGCATAGAAGAGGTGCGCACGGGGACCGTCAATGACGATGTTGCCGTCCTTGACGGTGATCGACTTGGGGTTCTCCTTGTTGACCTTCCAGCCGTTGAGGGATTTGCCGTCGAACAGGCTGATGAAGCCTTTTTCGCCCTTCTTTTTGCCCTTGGCTTCGTCTGCGCCAATTACCGCCAACGGAGCCACCAACATTGCCATCAATAGGTATCTGTTCATGGGGCGGGCACTCTAAAGCAAAGAGCCTGCCTGTAAACAGATAAAACACAAAAGGTTCCGCGCTTGGCCAATCGTGTCCTCGCGCAGTAGCATTGCGCCAGATGAAATGGTTCTCCTCGAGTCTTCAGGCCAAGCGCTGCTCCTGTGCGATGGCACTCCTACTTGGCCTGTGGGCGGTGGCCCGGCCAATGTTTGCCGAGCCGCGGATCAATGAGTTCCTGGCGGTGAACAATCGCGGGCTGGCCGACAGAGACGGAGAAGCGACGGACTGGATCGAGATTTACAATCCCGGTGCGAAGGCGGTCTCGCTGAATGGCTGGTCGCTAACCGACAATGCCGAGTCGCTCGACAAATGGCGTTTCCCAAACGTAACTCTTGGCCCAAGGAAATACCTCGTGGTATTCGCCTCCGGAAAAGACCGAACGGCAGGGAACGAACTGCACACCAACTTCAAGCTGAACAGGGACGGAGAATATCTGGCATTGGTGCAACCGGACGGTTCAACAGCAGCCACTGAATTCATGCCGGAGTATCCCGGCCAGCGTGAGAGCATCTCCTTCGGAGCGGGTGCCGGAGGCAGGCTTCAGTTTTTTGACAAGCCTACCCCGGCAAAAGCCAACGGCAGCGGATTTGCCGGGTTTGTGCAGGATACCAAGTTCGACCCCGACCGGGGTTTTTACGATGCCCCCTTCAGGGCGACGATCACCTGCGCAACGCCGAACGCGAAAATCAGATACACGATCGATGGCAGCAAACCGACTTCCAGCCATGGAAAGGTGTACCAAGGCCCGATCCAAATCAATACCACCACCACGCTCCGCGCTGCAGCGTTTCAGTCGGAACTGCGATCCAGCAACGTGGACACACACACCTACCTGTTCGCGGAGGACATCATCCGGCAACCGGCCAAACCGGCCGGCTTTCCCACCTCATGGAACGGTCACCCTGCCGACTACGAAATGGATCCGGCAGTGGTGAACGATCCGGTCTACAAGGGTCGTGTTGCCGGTGCGCTCAAGTCGATCCCCTCACTGTCGCTCGTCCTGAACCGGGATGACTTCTTCAAAACCGGCCAAGGTATCTACCCGAAAGGCGAAGGCGTCGAGAAAGCCACCTCGGTGGAGTTAATTTACCCGAATACAACGGACATCATTCAGGCTGACGGATCTGTGCAGATTGTCGGGGGCAGCAGCACCGGACGCTGGAAGGTGGATAAGCTCTCCATGCGACTGAAGTTCACCTCGCAGTTTGGAGACTCCAGTTTTCAACACCTGTTGTTTGGCAAAGATGCCATGAGCCAGTTTGACACGCTGGTAGTGGACGCCCGACTCAATCAAGTCTGGTCCTACGGCGGTGGTTCCGGACCCAGCGATCAGAGGCGCCGGGGACAAAACACCCGCGACCAGTTTGTAGCCGACCTCCAAAACCAGATGGGCGGCTATGCCCCACATGGCATCCATGTGCACGTCTACATCAACGGCCTTTACTGGGGCTTGCATACCCTGCACGAGCGACCTGACGAGCACTTTGCCGCCCACTATCTGGGCGGGAGCAAGGAGGATTATGACGTGATGAAGCACCGCAAATCCACCGTGGTCAGCGGGAACAACCGGAGCTACAACGCGCTCATTGCCGCAACTTCCAAGAACCTGTCCAGCACCTCAGCCTATACCGCAGTTCAGCAACAGCTCGATATGACCAACTTTATCGACTACATGCTTTTAAATTTCTACGTCGGTAACACCGACTGGTCGCACCAGAACTGGTATGCCTCCTCCAATCGCAACAACCCGGAGGGCCGCTGGCGATTCCATAGTTGGGACGCTGAGCATGTGCTCAAGGGAATCAACGACAATTCTGTCACAAAAAACAATGGGGCCAGCCCGACAGGCTTTCACCAGAGCCTTAAACGCAACAAGGAATATCAGGTGTTGTTTGGTGACAGGATTCACCGACATTTTTTCAACGACGGAGTGTTGACCCCGGAAAAGGCGGCCGCAAGCTATCAGAGCCGGCTCGACAGCATTGATGAAGCAATCGTTGCCGAGTCCGCGCGATGGGGGGACAACCAACGGTCAACACCTTTCACGCGTGACAAAGAATGGGTCGCTGAAAAAAACCGGCTGCTGGAACAGTATTTCCCGAGACGGACCGGCATTGTCCTGAGCCAATTGCGATCTCAAAAACTTTACCCCACACTCGCCGCACCAACGTTGAGTCAGCACGGCGGATCAATCCCAACCGGTTTCAAGCTAACACTTAAGGCATCCAAGGGGGTAATTTACTTCACGCTGGACGGAAGTGATCCGCGGCTTACAGGCGGTGCCCTGGCCCAATCCGCAAATCGATACAACCAGCCTCTCCCCATTGAGGGCACCGTCCGGCTTAAATCCCGGGTTAAATACCAAAATGAATGGAGCGCCTTGGCCGAAGCCCAATTCGTCGTTGAAGGTTCGCTGGAGAAACTGCTGATCACCGAGGTGATGTATCACCCACTCCGGGGCCGCTCCGAGTTCCTCGAACTGAAAAATACCGGGACAGAGACTCTGAACCTGAGCGGCGTGAAGATCAGCGAAGGAATCCGGTTCACCTTCCCGGAAGGCTTCCAACTCGCCCCCGGCGCCTTCGTCGTGCTGGCCGAAAATGCTGAAGCCTTCAATGAACAATACCCCGACCTGACCCTGGGGGGGGTGTACGATGGACGCCTCTCGAATAGCTCAGAAAAAATCGAGTTGATCGACAGCTTGTCAAAGCCGTTCCTAAGCGTGACCTACTCCGACCATCCTCCCTGGCCCTCAACCGCGGACGGCCGCGGCTTCTCCCTGGTGCCCAGGCTGGTCAATCCAAACACCGACCCGGACGATCCCAATAACTGGCGTGCCAGCGGCACTCCTGGCGGATCACCGGGACGCAACGATCTGCCCCCAAACATCAAGCCGGCATGGATCACCGAGGTGCTGGCCCACAGCGACCCCCCCGCCTTGGACTCCGTTGAAATTCACAATCCCAACACCGCCGCCCTCGACCTCAGCCATTGGCTGCTAACTGATGACTGGAGTGAACCCGCAAAATACGCCGTACCCGAAGGCACTATCCTTTCACCAGGCGGCTATGTCGTTTTCACCGAGGACCAGTTTAATCCCAATGACAACGGATTTGCCCTCGATTCCCATGGTGATCAGGTTTTTCTGTTTTCCGCTCAAGCCGATGGGAAACTTACCGGGTTTTCCGATGGGTTTACTTTTGGTGCATCGGAAAACGGCGTGACTTTCGGCAGGCACGTTACAGCTGATGGCCAAGCCCAATATCCTGCCCAGACGAAACCAACACTGGGCCTCCCCAACGCCGGCCCCAAAGCGGGACCGATCGTCATCAACGAGATTCATTATCACCCTGAAAACTCGGAACCGGAGTTCGTGGAGTTCAAGAACATCACCTCACATTCGGTTCTGCTGTATGATCCGCAGCACCCCAGGAACACCTGGCACGTGAGAGGGACTGACTTCCAGTTTCCAACAGGCACATCCATTCACCCGGGCGGGCTGCTGATCATCACTAACATTAACCCGTTTGACTTTAGTTCGCATTACTCGATCCCGGACGATGTGCCGGTTCTGGGGCCGTTCCAGGGAACCCTGCAGGACGGCGGAGAACGCCTCGAGTTGTTGAAGCCGGATGAACCGGATATGGATCCTGATGGCAGTGAAATTGTCCCGTACATTGTCATCGATGCGGTACGCTACGACGATAACCCACCCTGGCCGTCTGAACCTGACGGGAACGGTCCGTCGCTGGAAAAACTGAAGCCGGAGCGTCATGGCAATGATTACGCCAATTGGCGATCGAGCCCGGGCGGACCATCCCCCGGCGTGGAAAACATGGGCAACCGCCCTCCCCGAGTTATGGCCGGAGTGGAGCAAATCATCGAGACAGAATCGCTTCCCGTTTCTGTTAGCCTGTCCGGTATGGTCAGTGATGATGCGAACCCGGATTTTCCAACTGTCAAAACCGAATGGTCTTTCTCCAATAATCAAACAACCGTGATGTTTGCAGACAGCAGCCAAATGCAAACCACCGCTCAGTTGTTCAAGCTTGGAAAACACACCTTCCGTCTCACGGCGGACGACGGTCAATACACCGTCTCGGATGAATTAACTATCGAGATCAAGCGCGCCCCAATGAACCGAACATTCATCGCGGCCGGATCGGAATGGCGCTATCTCGACAACGGATCAAACCAAGGCACGAAATGGCGCGCCCGCCTGTTCGATGACAGCAAGTGGAGTACAGGCCCGGCGCAGCTAGGCTACGGCAACAACGGCGAGAAAACCGAGCTGAGCTTTGGCGGCAACAGTAGCAGCAAGCACGTCACCACCTACTTCCGGCATTCCTTCGAGATGACCAACCCCTCCTCTGGAGTGATCTCGCTTGAGGCGGCCCTTGTTCGGGATGACGGCGCGGTGGCCTATCTCAACGGAAGGGAAATCCTCCGGAGCAACATGGCCCAGGGCAATGTCAGGTATAACACATTCGCCTCTCTCTCAGTGGGAGGAGATGAGGAATCGGCGTTTCAACCATTTACCGTCGATCCCGCGCTGCTGGTGGAGGGCAAAAACGTGATCGCCGTGGAGGTGCACCAAACCAGCCGAACCTCGAGCGACATGAGCTTTGACTTTGAGCTGCGCGGCAAAGGCTCAGGTGATAACCAGCCGCCAACGGTTCTTCCCTTCAACGACCTGACCTTTGCCTGGCCGTCACTCATCAAACTTGAGGTCCAGGTGACTGATGATGCCCTGCCATCACCCCCGGGTCGGTTGACCATGCGCTGGAAGCTCAAATCAGGACCGGGCACGGTGACTATCATCAATGACAGATTACCCATGCGCATCGGCCATTCACGGCGCCACAGAGGTGCAACCACTGCGTCGGTTAGCGAACCAGGAACCTACGTGCTCACCTTTATTGCAGAAGACGGCGAAGCACAGACGATGGAGGATTTGGTGATCCACGCCAAGGGCGATTCCTTCTCGACCTGGCAGCATGCCCACTTTACCACCGCAGAACTTGGCCAAGACCTCGTCTCCGGCACCGACGCCGATCCGGATATCGACGGCATGAGCAACCAAGCTGAATATATCGCCGGCACCAGCCCGAGGAATACCAAAAGCCTATTGGAAATCGGAAAGATCCAATTGGGCCGGCGGGAAACTATCATGAGGGTTGACTTTCTTTCAGCGCCTCACCGGAGCTATCGGCTGCTGCAGAGCCCAAGCGTGCTTGGCCCCTGGAAGCTGGCGGAGGAAATCCCTGCCCAGCCTAATGGCGGCCCGGTGAAATTATTCGTCCCGCTCGACCAGACGCTTGGCCATTCACAGTTCTTCCGATTGGAGATTCCCACTCCCTGATCCCCTGACTGTCGGCAATGGCCGCCTTTTTTAACGTTCACCCAATTGATCCCGAAGCTTTTTCAGTTCGTCCAGCCTTTCGTCGGTGGGGGGGTGACTGTTCAAAAACTTCAGCCAGTAGGTGTCGTGGCTTTCATACTCATCGCGAAGTTTCTTGAAAAAATCGAGATACCCGTCCGCGTTCCCGAAGCTGGCATAGGCAAGCCGAAATCCAAAGTCATCGGCTTGGCGCTCGTCGTGGCGCGAATGCCCCAACTCGGCCAATTTGACCGCACCGGAAACGACATCCCCCCCGGTCGATCCGAAGATGTAATTGAAGACCAGCGAAATCAGCAGACTACGGCCAATGCCCCGGAGCGTGTGGCGGTGCTGATGGTGTCCCAACTCGTGGCTAAGGACGAAAGCCAGAGCGGTTTCGTTCGTTACCGTGTCGAGCAGGCCCTGCGTGACGATGACACCTCCACCCGGGGCGGCAAATGCGTTGGGAGTATTCTCGTCCCAGTAAACCAAACTGTAGGGCAGCGGTCGCAACTCACTGTTTCGGATGAGCCGATCGAATATTTTCTCCGCCTGTCCGAACTCCGGTGGAGCGGATTCGGATTGCAGAACGGAAAACGCCGAGCCGAAAACTTTGCCCTCTGTGTCTTCACTGATACGCATCGCGACGAAATCAGCCAGGAGCCCGATGGCAAAATAAAAAACCGCCAGCACGCCAACCACACTGGTGAGGTTCTTGAGTTTATCCTTCCAAGACTCCTTTCCGCGGGAGTTGTCCGCGGTCTTTTCAATTTTTCTTGGGACGAACTTCATTCCGCCGTGCGCTGGAAACGCACCGCCGTGGCGTAGGCAAGAACTTCCGCGCAACCCACCACCTTGCCTTTCCCCTTGGAAACGCTCGAGGTTTCCAGCCGGCAATTCAGGAACAGGTCAGCTTCCGGGGAGGACTCCTTCATCCGCAGGATGGCCTCGCGCCGGCCCCGGTCGATGATGGAAGAGTAGCTCTTCATCTCACCTCCAAAAAATTTGCGGAAACCAGATAAAAATCTTTTGAAATGGTCAACAGAGATCACCACGCTGCCGACGACCAAATCCGCGGAAGCGACGGCAGGCAGGTCGGGCAGGTGCTTGCCCGTGATCGCCGGGATGTTGAGCCAGTGTCCTTCCCGTTCGTGGATGCGAGCATAGTGACGTTTCTCGGCGACCTTGCCAGTGATATAGGCAAGCAGGAGCACCAGAAATGGAATCGACAAGAACAGGATATTCATGAAAATTTCCAGCCCTTGCGGCAGGTCACCGGATTGCGGTTCCATGATGCCTCCTTATTGACAACGGACGGCGGTGCCGTAGGCCAGCATTTCCGCCGCGCCCTGGGAAACGGAAGTGGTGGTGTAACGAATGTTGATGATGGCGTTGGCGCCCAACTCCCCGGCCTGCTCAATCATGCGGTCGGTCGCCTGTTGCCGAGCCTCCCTCATCAACTCGGTGTAGCCCTTGAGTTCACCGCCCACGATGTTCTTCAGGCCCGCCATCAAGTCGCGCCCAACGTGCTTTGCTCGAATGGTGCTTCCCTGCACGATCCCATAATGCTCCACGATGGACTGGCCCGGTATGGATTCAAGGTTTGTCAATGTCATGATTCTTTATCGGTAGTTTTGACTGATTCCGCCTGTGATGCGCGAAGATAAGCTCAAAATTTTCAAACAGTTATTTTCTTTGAAAATCAAATTCCGGCGGCTCGCCGCGCCGGCCACCTACTTTTCCTTCGGCTTGGCCGACTTCGGGCGGGGCTTTTGGCCGCGCTTGGGGTCGAGGTTGTCGTACAGGTCATCCTCGGTAATCTTGGACGACACTCCGTCCTTCGGCACCTTCGCCTTGGCCACCCACACGATCGCGTTCAGCACCGTTTTCCGGAAGTCGTCGTCGCCCCAGTTGAGGTGGTTATGGCCGCCGGTGAAGCCGAAGCCACGCCCGCCGTTTTCGCGCTCGAACGCCCACGCCACATGCTGCGGCGCGCCCGCCGCCACAGTCTTGCGAACGTGCGGGTTTCCGCTGTGCGCTCCGTCGCCACGCTTCATCGTGGAGGCCGGTGCCACGTCGGAAAGAATGGGCGTCACGCCTTTCATCCCCGGTACAAACCGCATGTGGAAGTACCACTCGTCGTTTGCCTTGAACGGTTTCACGCCGCGAGTGATCGGGTGCTTAGGCAGCTTGCTGAAATTCGCTGTCCAGTGCGGGTTCACAGACCAATGCGTCTCAAAACAACCGCCCTGCCAGTCGAGAAATTCCTTGTTCCCTTTGTTGGTGGTGGGCTCGACGGCGTAGTGGATTGTCAAAAAGCCAACGCCCTTCTTCATCAACTTTCCGAGCTTAATCAGGTTGTCTCCCTTAACGGCCGGATGTCCACCGCCCCCGTCGCTGTAGATCACCACTGCGTCTGCACCCTCGAAAATCGACTCGTCGCTTGGCCAACCATTGAGTGTGACAACCGGGGTAACTAGCCCTGTCGCATCTTGTTTTAGGCACTTGGCCAGAAGCTGAATGCCGGCATTGTGCTCATGAGAAAGCGGTCCGTGGCTTGGCTTGCCAGCAAGCATTACGACCTTTTTAGGTGCAGCCATGGAACCAGCGACCAAGCCAAGCGAGCAGGTTAATGCGAGAAATATTTTCATGTCATTCGGCTCCTGTGGAGCGGCTACTTATTCTTATTTTTGCTGCCTTTCTTGGCGTTGCCCGCTTTGCGTGCGCGCTTGGGTAATTCCTTGATGCGGATGTTCTTGAATTGAACAGTCATCGGCGGGCCTGCGTGCAATTGCAGGGCAAGCAGGCCGTCGGCGCGACGGGTTTTTCTATCGCGATCGACCACCTGAGTCGTTTTCACGTCGTTGATATAGTGAGTCAGATTGAAATTACGCGCAACGATACGGTAGCTGTTCCAGTCCTCCTTTTTGATGGCCTTGGCGATATCTGCATCCTTGGAAAATTCCTCGACCTCTTTCTTCAACTTGCCGTCGTCCCCAACTGTTAGCGTTGTCTTTTTTCCACGAAGCGAAAGGATGCCACGAAACCGTTCGCCATAGCAGATACCTGAAAAAGTATCCCCGGCCTCGAAGTCGGCCTGGTAACCGCCGATGCGCCACTCATCCGGGCCGTCGGCCTTGAAGCTGCGGTACTGAATCCCGCTGTTTCCACCGATGATCTTGTAGTCGAGGCGTAGGTCGAAGTCGCCGGTCTTGCCTTCCCATATGATGAAGGTGTTGCCCTTGGTCGGGTTGTCCTTGGTGGTCTGGCCGGTTATGGCCCCATCCTTGACACTCCAGAATTTGGGGTTCCCGTTCCAGCCCTTGAGTGTTTTGCCGTCGAAGATTTTTCCAAAGCCCTTCTCAGCGGCAACCGCTTGGCCAGAAAAAACAAACGCCGCCAAGCCCATTGTGGTGATGATTTTTTTCATAATCGTATCAGATAAAATAGTTTTAGTTACTTGAATGCCCTTTTGAGAAACTTCAACCCCTTGGTCGCGATCTCTTCGCGTGTCGGCTCCATCTTCCGCCAGATGGCCGCCGCACGGGCGATGACTTTTACGTCGGTCGTAAACGATTCGATGACGATGTCGCCCTTGTAGCGAACCGCCTTGAGCGCAGCAACAATCGGCTTCCAGTCGATGTGGTCGTTGCCCGGCGTGCCGCGGTCGCTGCCACAGGCGTGAAAGTGGCCAAGGTGTTTGCCTGCGGCACGAATAGCCTTGCCCTGGTTTTTCTCCTCAATGTTCATGTGGAACGTGTCGAGGTGCAGCTTGAGTGCCGGGCTGCCAACCGCCTTGATCAGCCGCAGCCCTTTCTCGCACGTGTTCAAAAAGTCGGTCTCGAAACGGTTGAGCGGCTCGACGCAAATCTGCACTCCCTTTTTTTCGGCGTAGGCGGCGAGCACCTTGAGATTTTTCACCACGAGCGCAAACTCCTTCTTTTGATCCTTCGGATCGACGGCGTCCGCCTTGCCGACCACGGAGTAAACCGGGCCTATGAGCGATGGGCAGCCGAGGTTCACCATGTGGTCGATGAGCGCCTTGCAATATTTCATCGCCTCGCGCTGATCCTTGGCTGAGCCACGAAAATCCCGCCCCGGCCCCATGCAGGCGCAGACCGAACCGCAGGCCAAACCGGCACGATCGAGTGCTTTTTTGACCTTCACCGAGTCGATGTGCTCAGGCGCCTCGATCGGCAGCTCAACAGTGTCGAAACCCCACTTCTTAAACTTGGAAAAGAGGCGGGTACTCTGCGTCACAAACGGTGACACGAACAAAAATGAATTGATGCCAAATCTCATAACAGGATCCTGTGCCGGAGAACATACGGAAAGCCAGCCACCGATTCAATGCCGAAATCCTTTTGCTCTCAGCTTGGCGAAATGGATAACTGGGACAGCCTCCCCTACCGCCAGTCGAGGTGATCCGGCAGGCGGTTGAAGTTCTCCGGACCGGCTGGCATGACCGTCACCATGTCCTCGACACGCACGCCGCCGAACCTGGCCGAGTACAAGCCCGGCTCCACGGTGAATACCTCGTTGGCCATGATTTCGCCACCGCCGTCCGAGAGCAAAATCGGCTCGTGGACATCCAACCCGATCCCGTGGCCGGTGCCGTGGCGCATCGAGATGAATCCATCGTCCGCATCTGTTGGGGGCAATCCCATCACGTAGCCGCTGCCGGTGATTGATGCGATGGTCGCCTGATGCACAGCGTCGCCGGTTGTTCCCACCCGCAACACGGCGATTGCTTCATCCTTGGCCTTAACCACCGCGGCATGCATTCGCACCAACTCCGGTGACGGCTCGCCGTTCACCGCCGTCCGAGTGCAGTCGCCCCAGTAACCGGTCTCATTGTCGCGTGGGAAAATGTCGATGATTACAGGCAGACCAGCCTGAAGCGGGCCGGTGCCGTGATGATGACAATCAGCCACATGCGGCACCGTCACGACAATTGAGTCGTGATGATTTGAAAAATTTTTGCCGATTAAAAAACTTGTGATTCGTTGACGCATCAACTCCGAGGTCAGAGTCGTCTCGTGATCGTGCAACACACCCTCGGCATCAGCCGTCGCTGCACAAACCGTCCGGCAAGCAAACTCCATAGCCTCCTCGGTGACCGACTGCGCCCGACGCAGATGCGCCAGCTCCTCCTCCGACTTGGTGCGTCGATCTAGAACAGCCAACTGCGGATCGTACTCAACCTCAATTCCGTTGTCGCGAAGATGCGCGGTGAAGATCATCGGCAACGAACCATCCGTACGCACCCGGTCAATGCCATTGCGGCGGAGGCACTCGGCACCGGCCTGGGCAAGCGCAGTGTCGCGGTCACCGGACAAACCACCCTCCGGCTCGTAGTCAGCGGCGCAACCAACCGCATCGGCACGCGCATGTTTTCGGGCGAGCCCCATCTCGATATCGCGCACGAGAAGAACGGAGCGGAAACTGCCGTCTTGCTGTGGTAAACTGATGTAGAACACGGCATCACCAACCGTAAACTGGATGCGGTGCCTCACATTCATATTGGTGGCCGGCACACCGCCGAGGACAAACGCCATGTCGTTGCTCATAGCTAACTCTAAAGATTTAACGGTAAATTCACTGCGCCAAATCGAGTGGAGAAGACGCAGACACCTTCAAAAGCTTCCAAGTCATTTCTTCGAATCGTTGTCCAGTTTTTCCTGAATCCAATTTGCAAGTGTGCTGCTGCCGAAACCGTAGCCACCAGGAAGTTTGCGGTAGTCTTGGGTTTGGATTGCCGGGGGATCACCCCAGTGCTGCGGAAAAGGCTTGCTCGCCTCCTTGCCTCCCGGCCGTTGGCCAACCGTTGGGTTCGGCTTGGCCTTGAGTTTAGCGGTGAGAAATTGGATAAGCGATTGTCTCCCAGGCTTAATGATCAAATTTGCGCCAACCTCCTTGGCCCGCTTTTCGAGAACATCAACAAAACGTTGACTATGAACACCCTGCCCTTCCTTTCCAGGTGAAAAGTGCATGGGAGAATCGTCCTTATCCATGTTGTGGAGCATATCCATGTGCTTGCGCAGTTCATTGAAACGCTTTTCACCAAGCCGGGCTTTCGCAGATTTAATCATACCCCAGTATGGTGTTTTGTCCTCAGGCAAACCAAGGATCTCCGGCCATTGGATGACATCAAATGTTGCCTGAACCCAAAACCCCCCGGCAGCGGCCAAGCGAGTCGACTCACGCAACACCGGGTCCTTGGCCTTCGGATCCGCTTGATCGTCAATAGTCGCCATCCAAAGACTCGCGCTGGCACCAGCCGATTCGCCATAAGAGGCCACACGATTTTTGTCCAGGTTGTATTTCTTTGCGTTGTACCGGAGGAACTGCACTGCCCGTGCACAGTCGTGCATAATCTCGTGCAGCATCGCCTGGTTCAGCAACCGATACTCCACGTCGGCATACGCGATCCCGACGGCATTGCACATCGCAGCCGTTCGATTATGCGTCTTTTCACGGATATCTCCAGCCACAAAACCGCCGCCGTGATAATGCAACACCAACGGAGAGGGAGCCTTGGTTTTCGGTAGCCAAAGGTGCAATACCTGTCGTGGTTGTTTGCCATAAGGCACCAGTATGTGATCCGCTTTTTTGCCTTCCTGTGCCAGTGCCTGGCCAATCGCAAACACGAGTGCCAATCCAATCGTTGTAATTCGGTACTTCATTAAAATTTTAAGAAAACTGGGCCGCGACTGCGGCAATAAAAACAATCCAGCCAATGATACAAAATGTAGCAAACATCGCGCAGCGAAAACCCAGATCGCGTCGAACAGCAAACCCGTATATTACCGGAGCCAATGGGGAAAAGAAAATATTCAGGCACCCCCAAAGAGTGCTCCCGCGAAAACCAACCACAATGCCCCAAATCCACCCCACAAGGTTGAGTAACAAGACCGAAAAAAACGCTATGCCCCAACCAATTATTTCCGGCCAATTCGGCGGCGGGTCATGCAGAATATGGCCTTCCGACTCTCCATCAAGCTGCCGCCTTACTGACTCTCTACGCTTGGTTACAAAATACTTCAATGGATGCTCTTCGTACCACTTCGGACTATCAGCCAACACTCCGTCAAAGCCATCAGTAGCCTTAGGGCCATTGATCTTGACCATTGGCCGAACAAATTCTCCCACTTTTTCAATCTGCTGGTGCATTTTATCCTCAGCGAAGATACTGCTCAGATAGGTGTCCAGATAATCGTGATATGTCTTCTTGTGCCGTGGAATGTTCAACACGCGCTCAATCAGTGTGTGCCCCTTTCCGCCGGGATGATCAATGCTCAACTTGCGGCGCGTCTCTGGCGTCCCATTAAAAGGGAACACGCCAAACGAGATATCCATGTCCCATGGAAAAAACTGAAACTTGTTCGAATCCGGCTCAAGGTAAATGTAGTGATTCTGGGAACCACCAAGAAAACTGTCGAGGTTTGTAAGCAGAACATTTACAGCCAAGAACCTAAGGAACTGGTCGACATCAAGGTAACTCTCGACCTTTTCTTCGAACGCATCATCCTCGGACTTGTGGACCAACCTCGCGAACTCGATGACACGTTTTTTTTGTTCCTCGCTTGGCTTGGTCTTGGGGATAAATCCGATCTCATACTCATCCCATTCCTCGCCAAAATACCGGAATGCGCCGAAGGTGCTTGGCTTCATCAACAATCCCTTCGCCGAGCCATAACGGTCCTTGAGAAACCGCTTGTCCACCTGCTCAACCACCGTGTAGAGCCCATGAGGTTGACGATCGACTTGGCCAGGAATCGTCAGGCTGATTTTCGCGTATCCGACCCGGGAACAGTAAATCTCCGCCTCACGAAACAGCTCATACGACAAAGGCTCACGCATCAGCGACGGGTCGGTGCTGTTATTGTTGAGGTTGACCTTGGTTAGACCGCGGAACTCCAACTCATCATCGTATTCGTTGAAATCGATTTTGAACGACAATCGCCTTGTCACATCACCCTCAACATATTCAAGGAATGTCCCGTTCCCCTTGTAGCGCAGGCCGATCCCTTTAACCGTTTCGCCGTCGATCGTGATCTCCGCTTTACCATACTGGTGATCGACACCGAGATAGCCGGCCAGCCCAGGCCGTGTCGATTTCTCACTGCGAAAATGCCCACCGGTCAAGGCGTCCGCCATAAGACCTTGGATCGCTACACCAAAATCCATTTTCGTCCCCTTGGGTGGTTGCAACTTGGCCCATTCCTCCGGTTCGATCCGAATATGGACATCGATGACGTTGTCCAGGCCAAAGAGCGACTCCGGCCCGGCGGACGGCTTCGCGCTCTGGCCAAACGCCTTGCCAAGCGACAACGCCAATAAAAGAACTGCAACTGTGGAAAAACGATTCAAAATATGCGGCTCAACCGCAGCAAGGCACCATGCCTCAACTCCCCCATTACCACCAGCGGCAAGAAAAGGTTACAAGGTTACAGTTACTTCCGGCGTGTGAGTGGCTTGGCATTTTGAACAAACCCGGGTTCGCGGGTGCCGCTTCCCTTGGCCCCGGTCAAGTCGTCGCCGAGATCGGCACGCATCCCCTCGGCCAGCTTGGCCAGGCGCTTGGCCACCCCGGGGTGATCGTCGAGCACGTTGCTCGCCTCACCAATGTCGCTGGCCAGGTTGTACAAGGTCGCCGGCTCCCCCTTGGGCGTCTGCTTGCTCCGGGTGAAAAACAGCTTCCAGTCGCCGCTGCGAACGGCGTGAAGTTGGCCGCGCGCGTAAAAGTAAAACGCCTTGTGCGGCGTCGCCGCTCCCGGCTTGGCCAGAAGCAGCGGGGAGATGTCCTTGCCGTCGATCTTGCGGTCGCCCGGCGGCTTGGTGCCAGCAAGTTTGGCCAACGTCGGCAGCAGATCCATCGACGTCGCCATCGCGTCGCTGCTCGTTCCGGCTGGAATCGCGCCCGGCCCGCGCACCACGAACGGCACGCGATGGCCGCCCTCCCACGTCGAGCCTTTGCCTCCCTTAAGCGGCTTGTTGCTTGCCCCGTGGCGCAGCGCGCCGCCGTTGTCGGACATGAAAATAACCATCGTCTTTTTATCGAGGTCGTTGGCCTTGAGCGCCTTCAAAATCTCACCCGTGGACCAGTCGATTTCCTCTGCGGCGTCGCCCCATTTGCCGTTGGCCGACTTGCCGGCGAAACGCTCGCTCGAGTACTGCGGCCAGTGCGGCATCGTGTGTGGCAGGTAGAGAAAAAAAGGCCTGGCCTTGTTGCGCTCAATGAACGCGATCGCCTCCCGCGTGTAACGCTGCGTGATGAGCCGCTGATCCGGCTCCTCCTCGATCACTTTCTCCATCCGCAGGAGTGGCAGCGGCGGGTACAGCTTGGTCGGCCGATCCTTCTGCCCCATATCGTTCGAGAACGGGATACCAAAGTAGGAGTCAAATCCCTGCCGCGTCGGCAGGAATTCCGGCTGATCGCCCAGATGCCACTTGCCAACGATG
>JASLKI010000315.1 GCA_030747575.1 Verrucomicrobiota bacterium
GGAAGGCCGTAAATTGGTCGGCATGGTCGAGCGCACATCTGGCACCCCGGTGTTTTACTGGTAGACCCTTTGCCTACTTCAGCGTTTAATCCCGTCCCGGGCTTCGCTTTTACGTGATCGGATGAAGACGCTTTACCTCGATATTTTCAGCGGCATTAGCGGCGACATGTTTCTCGGCGCAATGATCGACATCGGCCTCGATGCAGCGGTGCTCGAGGCCGAACTGGCGAAGCTGAGTCTGGGCGGTTACCAGCTGCACGTCGGCCGCAAAACCAAGGCGAACATTGAGGGCGTTAAGTTCGATGTCCACCTCCTGCCAACCAAGGGCGACGAGCACTCGCATGAGCACGGCCATTCCCACTCGCACAGTCACGACGCCAACGGCGGCCGCTCGCACGAGCGCACCTTTTCCGACATCCGGTCGCTCATCAACGGCAGCGCGCTCAGCGACTGGGTGAAGGAAAAGTCGGTCGCCGTCTTCCGCCGTGTCGCCGAGGCCGAGGGGAAGGTCCACGGCATGCCGCCGGACGAGGTGCACTTTCACGAGGTAGGCGCGGTGGACTCGATCGTTGACATCGTCGGTGGCTGTATCGCGCTCGAACTGCTCGACAAACCGCGAGTGCTCGCCGCGCTGGTCACCGAGGGCACCGGCTGGGTCGAGTGCGCCCACGGCCGCTTCCCGGTGCCGACAGCCGCCACGCTGGAAATCCTCGGTGCGCGTGGTGTCGCTGTGAACCAGTGCGACGAGCCGCACGAACTTGTCACCCCCACTGGCGCCGCGTTACTGGCCGAGTTCGCCGAGTCGTTCGGGCTGATGCGCGGGATGACGCCGGAGCGGATCGGCTATGGCCTGGGCACGCGCGACATGAACACCCGGCCCAACGTCCTTCGCGCCGTGCTTGGCCAAGCGGAGGCAGCGACCGAGGCCAAGCCGCTCGACTGGGAGCGCGACACCGTCACCGTCATCGAGACGAACCTCGACGACATCACCGCCGAGCACCTTGGTCATTTCGTCCAGACCGCGCTTGAGGCGGGCGCGCTCGACGTGTTCCACACGTCGATCCAGATGAAAAAGAACCGCCCCGGAGTGCTACTCACCGTGTTGTGCGCCGAGGCGGATGCGGATCGGTTTAGCGAAATGATCCTGCGCGAAACGACTGCGCTGGGCGTCCGTCGCCATGCCGCCGATCGCCGCAAACTCCGCCGCGAAGTTGTCACCGTCGAGACACCGCTTGGCCAAGTGAGGGTCAAGCTTGGCCGCCTGAACGGTGAGTTGGTGCAGGCCGCGCCGGAGTACGAGTCGTGCCGCGCCGCCGCCGCCAAGGCCGGCGTGCCGCTCAAGGCTGTTTACGCCGCCGCGCAAAAAGCGCTCGAAAACTGATCACAGTCATGGACGAAAAACTACTCGAAATCATGTGCTGCCCCGAGACGCATCAGAGCTTGGCCAAGGCCGGCGCGGAACTTGTCGATGACCTCAACGAACGCATCCAAGCCGGGACGCTCGTCGATCGCGTTGACGAAAAAATCACCGAGCCGATCGACGGCGGCCTCATCCGCGAGGACGGCAAAATCATGTTCCCCATCCGCCAGGACATCCCCGTCATGCTCATCGACCAGGGCATCCCGTTGGGACAGTAGTCAGCAGACAAACCAAGCGTCTTTGCCCGGGATGTAGCCTTTTTTTGTCAAGTCGGCCTCGATGAGTTCGCGGGCGCCGGCGGCGCCCACGGCGATGATCAGCGGCGTGCCGTCGGGTGGGGGGAGTTCGGTGTCGGCGATGATGGGGGTGTCGTGAATTTTCGTGCCGATTTTTTTCGGCGAAACCTCGACGACGTGGCGCACGTTGAATCCCTCCGCAAGCAGCCAGCGCAGCCACGGCTTGCCGGCTTGGCCTGCGCCCCACATGTCAACCTCGGTTTTTTCGGCGAGTGGACCGTCGAGGAGGTGCGCTCTGCGGCAGCGATCGAAGGCTTCCGGCGAGTAGCGCTCGTCGGTTCGTGTCAACCGGTCACCGGAGTCGATCCAGTCGAATAGCACCTCCGGCACCTTGGCCGCCGTGTGCCCTTCGCCAAGCGTGCGGAGGCAAAGGTCGTAATCCTCCGGCCAAGCGCCATCGCGAAAGCCCAACTCGAACACCTCGCGTTTGGCAAGGAGCGTCGGATTGACGATCGGCAGCTCGACGAACCGCATGGCGGCAATCCGCCCCGGCTCGGTCAGCGAGTTGCTCCACTGCTCGTAGCGCTGCATCGACCCGACCGCGCGCCCAAGCGCGTCGACGATGCGAACGCGGCAGCCGACCATGTTCGCGCCGGAGTGGTGCAACAGAGAAAGTTGTTTTTCGAGCCTGGCGGGATGCGAGAAGTCGTCGGCGTCCATTCGCGCGATCACTGGCGAGCGCGCCTCGTCGGTTCCACGATTGGTCGCGGCGCAGACGCCAAGTGCGTCCTGCTGAACCAAGCGCAGGCGCGGATCGGAAATTTGCCGAACGATCGCCGCGCTGTTATCGGCGGAGCCGTCGTCGATGACAATGAGTTCGAGCTCGCGAAGGGTGGAATCGAGAATGGAACGTGCCGCACGCTCAACCGTCGCCGCTGCATCGCGCACCGGCAAAACCACCGAGACCCGTGGCGGAGTCACTTGGCCGCGCTCGGTTTTTTTTCTGCGGGGACGAAGTCCATCGAGGCGGAGTTGACGCAGTAGCGCAGGCCTGTCGGGTTGGGGCCGTCATCGAAAATATGGCCGAGGTGGCCGTTGCATTTTTTGCAGGTGATCTCGATGCGAACCATGCCGAGGCTGGTGTCGCGTGTTTCGTCGACGGTGCCATCGATCGACTTGAAAAACGCCGGCCAGCCGCAGCCGGAGTTGTACTTGGTCTCGGAGAGAAACAGCGCCGTGCCGCAGGCTTTGCAGATGTAGGTGCCGTCCTTGAAATGATGATCGTACTTGCCGGTGAACGCTCGTTCGGTGCCTTTCTGTCGGAGGATGTGGTATTCCTCCGGGGTCAGTGTGTCCCGCCACTCGGCATCGGTCTTGACGATTTTTTCAGCAGCGACTTTGGTTGGTTTCATGATCGGTTCATGCTGAATCGGCTGAACGGCCTTGGCCGCCGGCCCGGTTTGGGGGTTGATGTTGGCGCGGTCAACTGGTTGCGGCACAGACTCGGCCTTGGCCGGAGGTGCGGGTGGGCCGGGTTCTGGTGCGGCAGACGCGGGGCTTTGTTCCCCCCCCCCGCAGCCAGCCAGTGCCCCCGCGAGGGCAACCGTGAAAACCGCATTCTTCATGCCCCAAATCAAAGCATACTCCGCCGCGCGAGACAACCTTGGGCAAGCGTGTATGCTTGCTCGGCCGGTTTGCCCGTGGCATTTTCCGCCGCTATGAAACGAACCCTATCCTTTTTAGGGCTGTTGTTTGCACTTGGCCAGGCGCAGGCGGTCGAGCGACCGAACATTCTCTGGATTTACCTCGAGGACGTCAGCGGCTGGTTTGGCTGCTACGGCGACAAGATCATCAAGACGCCGCACATCGACCGGCTGGCGGCGAGTGGCATTCGGTTCGACCGGTTTTACGCTCCGGCCGGTGTCTGCTCGGCGACGCGATCGTCGATCATTGTCGGTGCGATGCAAACGAGCCTGGGGATCCACAATCACCGCAGCGGCCGCGCGAACTTTCGCGGAAAGGATTTGGGGCCGGTGTATGACGACATTCGATTACCCGATGGCGTGCTAACGCTGCCGGAGATGTTTCGTGCCGCCGGTTACTGGACGTTCAACGAGGGAGGCAAGGACGATTACAACTTCAAGCATGATACCCGCGCGATGTACGACTTCCTGCCTAGGAAACGTGGCTGGGGGCCGGTGGCATTGGTCGCCGGTGAGTGCTGGGAGGGACGCAAAAAAGGCCAGCCATTCTTTGGACAGGTACAGCTCGGCGGCGGGAAGCTGGGCCGGCGCGCGCCCAAGGTGATCAACCGTACCAAGGTGCCGGTGCCGCCGTATTATCCGGACATCCCGCTCGTGAGGGAGGAGATCGCTCACCACTACGATTGTTTGCTAAAGACCGACGAGCAAGTCGGGCAGATCATCGCCGCTCTCAAGCGCGACGGGCTTTACGACAACACGCTGATTTTTTGTTTTAGCGATCACGGTTACAAGCTGCACCGGCACAAGCAGTTTGTTTACGAGGGCGGCATCCAGATGCCAATGATGGTCGCCGGGCCGGGTGTTGTGTCGGGACAGGTTCGCAAGGACTTGATCAGCGGCATCGACATCGCGCCGGCGTGTTTGAGCGCCGCCGGCATCGAAGTACCGAAGCATATGGAGGGAGCAGACTTCTTGGCTGAGGATTACACGCAACGGAAGTTTGTCGTCGCGTCGCGCGATCGTTGCGACTACACGATCGAGCGAATCCGCGCCTTGGTCACGCCGCAGTTCAAGTACATGCGAAACTACCTCACCGATCGGCCGTTCATGCAGCCGAGTTACAAGGATCCGTGGCCGGTTTCCAAGAAGTTTCGCGAGATGATGGCCAATGGCGAGATGAACGAGACGCAGTTGATTTTCTTCGGCCCAAAAAAAGAGCCGGAGGAACTGTACGATCTGGCCAACGACCCGCACGAGATTCACAATCTGGCCAACGATCCAAAGTTCAAGAAACAACTCCTAAGGCACCGACGGTTGCTCGACAACTGGATTAAAGAGACCGGCGATCAGGGGCTGAAGACCGAGAGCGATCCCGGGCTGCTGGCCGTCCTCAAGCGCTGGGGTGCCAAGTGCGTGAACCCCGAGTACGACAGGGTGCGGCACCTGCTCGATGCCAAAAAAAAGGAATGATCATTTACCACAATCCACGCTGCTCGAAGAGCCGTCAAGCGCTTGGCATCCTGCGGGAAAATGCCGAGGATCCAGATGTGGTGGACTACCTCAAGGCGCCGCTTGGTCAAGCGGAGTTGTGCGGATTGCTGAAGAAGTTGGGCTCGCCGGCGCACGATCTCCTGCGCACCAAGGAGGACGAGTACGACGAGCTTGGCCTTTCGCCGAATACGCCGGAGGAGGACATCCTCACCGCCATCGTGTTGCACCCGATTTTGCTCGAGCGGCCGATCGTCGTGAAAGGTCGCCGGGCCGTCATCGCCCGCCCGCCGGAACTCGTCGAGGAATTGCTCTAACAATCCACCACCCTTGATCACGTGCCGGATAATACATATGAAGTAAATTTATGGTGAATAAAAAAAATAATCAAATACTGTGCACAGGTGTGTTTGTGATATTGGCGATGTTTCACTTGGTGCCCCGGGAAAGCTTGTTTGCAATCGATCTTGTAAAAAACGAGTCAAAGTCTCCTTCGGATTCTACTACTCAAGGCGAGGATCAGACCATTCTGTTTGTCGATGACAATGCGATTCTCTATCGATCCGGAACGCGGCGCATTCTTCAACAACCCAAGCGACATGCGGCCAATCCCGTGATCAGTGAAACCAAGCCCTGGGAGGTGGCCATCGGCTATTGCACCGTTTACCGGGACATAAAAACCGGTCTGCACCAGTGCTGGTATCAGGCCTATTCCGGCAATCACGCGAATGATCCCACGCGGCGTGTTGTGGTTTGCTACGCGACTTCCAATGATGGAGTGGTTTGGGAAAAGCCGAATATTGGCCTCTTTGATTACAACGGCGATCACCATACCAACATTGTCTTGGTGGGCAACGGTGGGCGAAGCGTCAACTACGGCGCATCGGTCCTTGTGGATCATCGTGATTCCGACACGGAAAAGCGTTACAAAATGGCCTATTGGGATTTTGTGAATGTTGCAGGCAGACAGGTTCCGGGGCTTTGCGTTGCTTTTTCTCGTGATGGGATTCACTGGGTGAAACATTCGAAAGCACCGCTTCTTCAGGGAGCTTACGGTGATCCCACTCAGCCTCCATTGTCCGCTGGGAGTCAGGGTGAGCCGCCCACCCGTCCGGCAATCAGCGATGTGATGGACCTGATGTGGGATTCCCGGCGCGATTCCTTTGTCATCTATGCCAAAACTTGGATTGACGCCCCCGATGGGCGTCGTTTCTGGAAGCGGGCCATTATCCGGACAGAGTCAAAAGATTTTATCCACTGGTCGATGCCTCAGTTGATCATTGTTCCTGACGATGGCGATTCGGGACAGATACACGGGGCATCCGTGTTTTATCTTCACGGTGTTTATCTTGCCACGTTGCAGCGCCTCGATTTAGGGGGTTTCGATCGGGGCGGCACAGGAAACATGCCGGCCGAGCTGGCCTTAAGCAGGGATGGCATCGATTGGAACCGTTCGTTTCAGGATGAAATGTTTCTTCCAGTGACAGGGGATAGTGAAACGTTTGATGCGGGCTGCCTTTGGACCAGTTCAACTCCAATCCATTTGCCAGAGGAAATCCGATTTTATTACGGTGCCTATCCCGGGTGGAATTCCGATCTTGAAAATGATTCCACTGGTATCGGTCTCGCAATACTACCGCGTGATCGGTTTGCTGCCATTGAGCCAACGGACGCCATCGCTCAAGTCACACTCAAGTCAATCCAACTGCGCAATATTAAACGGATAACGATCAATGCGGATGCCACCGATGGAGATGTACGGGTTGAACTCCTGACCGCTGAAGGCTATCGGGTCGCCGGTTATACTAGGGATCAGTCGGTCATCATTACTGGTAACAGCTTTCGGCACGCGTTGAATTGGAAGGGGAAAACGATGGCTGACCTGGCTGCGGGCCGCTACCAACTGCGCCTCCACCTGAAGAATGCGGGGCTGTTTGCCTTGACCATCCAACGTTGAGTGGGTTTCTGTTCAACCGGCCAAAACTGGCGGTTGACGAAACTTGGCCAAGCGGCTTGACTTGGCCAAGCGGCGTTTCCCGTCTACAATTTTTTTATGAAGTCATGATCCAGTTTGCCAACCCATCCGCTGACCTGTTTATTCCCGACGACTTCGAGCCAAGCCAGGCGCTTGACCGCACAACGCACCTCGGTGTCGGCGCGCACCAGGACGACCTCGAGGTGATGGCGTTGCACGGCATCCTCGCCTGTTACAAGCAGTCGAAGAAATGGTTCGGCGGCGTAACGGTGACCAACGGTGCCGGCAGCTCGCGCATCAACGAGTACGCCGACTATACAGATGAGCAGATGCAGGATGTTCGCGCTGAGGAACAGCGCAAGGCGGCTGTTGTTGGCGAATTTGGTTTTGTGGCACAACTCGGCTACCCAAGCTCGACGGTGAAGCAACCGGGCAATAGCGACTTTGCCGTCGACCTTCGGACGATCCTCTCGGCGACCAAGCCGGAGGTAGTTTACACGCATAATCTTGCCGACAAGCACGATACGCACGTCGCCGTGGTGGTGCCGTTGATACAGGCATTGCGTGAAATGCCAGCGGGAGAGCGGCCGGCGGAGGTTTACGGCGTCGAGGTCTGGCGCGATCTCAACTGGCTGCTCGACGACGAGAAGGTGTTACTCAACTTGACCAACCGCCCAAATCTTGTGCGCGGGCTCATCAGTATTTTCGACTCACAAATCAGCGGCGGGAAACGCTACGATCTCGCGCTGGAAGGGAGGCTCCGTTCCAACGCGACATTTTTCGATTCGCACGCTGTTGATGAGATGAACCTTGCCAGCTACGCGATGGATTTGAAGCCGCTAGTGGATGATCCGTCTCTGAACATCGCCAAGTACGTCGATGGATACGTTGAGCGGTTCCGTGAGGACGTCCGCTCGCGGGTGAGTCGGTTCATCGGCGACTGAGCGGCGGGGCGGTTACTGTGTCTCGCCGCGAGTAACCTGCAGGAACACGTCCTCGAGATCCATCTCATCCTCATCCAAGCCAGTGAGCTGCAGCCCGCCGTTGACGATGATCTCCGCGATCACGCTGCCGTTGGCTTGACCCTCGGCCAGCATGACGCGAATGCGTTCACCCTCCTCCTCAAGTTCCGCTTCGGCGATCTCGGGGCGCTCGCGCAGCAGCTCGAGCGCGCGCTGCGGGTTGTCGGCCACGCGAAGCCGGTGGCCCGATTTTTGCGTGAACTGATCCTGAACACCCTGCACCGGCCCGCTGTAAATCAGGCTGCCTTTCTCGATGATGGCGACGCGGTTGCAGAGCGACTGCAGCTCGCTGAGAATGTGCGATGAGATGAGGATCGTTTTGCCGAGCCTCTGCAACTCCTGCAGGATGGCCATCATCTCGATGCGTGCGCGCGGGTCGAGTCCGCTGGCCGGCTCGTCGAGCAGGAGAATTTCCGGGTCGTGCACGAGCACGCGGGCGAGGCCGATGCGCTGTTGCATGCCGCGGCTGAGCGCACCGATGAGTGAGCCTTTCTTTTCGCTCAGGCCGACGAGCTCGAGCACGTCGCTGATGGTCTGCTCGCGCCTGGCCGCGCCGATGCGGTAGCACGCGGCAAAAAAATCGAGGTACTCCGTGACTTCCATATCCTTGTACACTCCGAAGAAATCCGGCATGTAGCCAAGGATGCGGCGGACCTGATTCGCCTCGCGTACGACGTCGTGGCCAAGGACGCGCGCGGTGCCGGTCGAGGGCGAGAGAAAGGTCGAGAGGATGCGCAGCGCGGTGGTTTTGCCCGCGCCGTTAGAGCCGATGAAGCCGAACAGGTCGCCGCGATGCACGGTGAGGTCGAGCTGGTTCAGCGCGGTGAGGTTGCCGTAGTGGCGGGTGAGGCCGAACGTTTCGACGGCAGCGCTGGAGATGGGAGGCGGCAGTGCGGGTGATTCATCTGACATGATTTTGTTTCGTTTGCGCTTGGATCAAGTGTTACTCGGTCTCGGTGATCTCGAGCGGGATTCGGTACAAGGTTCGCGTCTGGGCAAGTTTGGTTACAAAAAGTCCCGTGGACTGGATCGGCGCATGATCATCCGTCAGCAAAAACAAGACGGCACCACCGCGTTCGGCGTGGGCCGACAGGTCGAGCCCGCCTGAGCTACTGAAATCGCCAATCGGACGGCCTGCCGGATTGCTGGAACCGAGTAGCGCCGGAAAGGAACAGGCCACGAGATTCACCAACGAAAGATCGATCCGGCCGCCCTCGGTATCGCCAAACGCCTGGTTCCGGGTGTTAACCGCGATCTGGAATTTTTCGGCGTGACTGATGTTTACAAATTCACCCTCGGCATAAGGTGACGAACCGATGTGAACGCGAATTGTGCGAGTGCCGCCCGGCGGCGACTGCAACTTCACCTCGGTGACCTTGTCTTCCACCAGCAACATCGCGCCGGTGATTGTTTTATCCAGTCCATTCTTGATGGACAACTCGTAGCTGGCTCGTCCGTTTTTGGTGAGGGCCGCCGTGACGCCGCCGTTGGCCGGGGCGAGCCATTCGGAGCAGAGCAGTCGGCTGGTCCAGATTGGCACGCGGGCACTGGCTTCGAGTTGGCCGGGGGCACGTTGTACTCGCAGGGAGGAGGCCATGTTGGCTCGGAAAGCCCCGCCGTACTCGGAGCGGATGCCGCCCTGCTCGAAGCTGCCGCCAAGCCGGTAGTCGTCGTTAAGTGGCGAATAAATCGATACGTAACTCCGGCCGCGCAGCACTTCCTGCTGGCCCGGCAACACGTCGACGATGTGCAGCTCCTTCAACTCGAGTTGGCCGGCGCGCAGTTTGTAGCCTATGAAATAAATCAGCAGCGAAAAAATCGCGACGTACGCCGGGAAGGTCAGCCAGGTGAGCATCTGTTTGTTGATGCGCTTGAGCCAGATACGGTCCACCGGCCCGATGATGACGAGATACGCCGCCAGCAGCAGCAGCAGCCAGACGATCGGCAGCTTGCTGACCTGTCGGCTGTCGAGCATCGCGCCGTAAACGCCGTCGATACTTGAGCGGCCATACTGCTGGGGGGCTTTCTTTTCAAACCAAGCGGCGGGAACCTTGGCCAAGCGCGCCCAAAACCAGGCGCGGTTTGTCCACGACTTGAACGGCTCGCGCTCGGGGTTAAAGCCCAGCACGCTCACTTGGCCAAGGCCGCGATTTGCCTCGGCGGCGACCGGCCGGTTGTCGAGTTCGAAGAGCGCCTCGCCCTTGGCCAGGCTCACTTCGGCGGTGGCGAGTTGGCTGGCTGCAAAAGTGGCGTCGGGGTTGCCGACGTCCGGGTATGCGCCAAGCTGCTGCCAGGCTGGAAGAGTGATGTCGCTGCCGCCGCCGGTCTCGGCCCAGCGATGCAGCGCCTGGCCAGCGGCGGAGTTTTGCACCGGGCCAAACCGACCGCGAATGAGGCTCGACAGCCATGGTGTGCTGGTGACATCGCCGGACTGGTCCACCGCCAAAATCAGATGCCCGCCGCCGAGCACCCACGTCGAGAGTGCGGCGGCCTGCTCGGTACGGAGGTTGATGGCTCGGGCGGAGTTGAGGTAGAGAGCGTTCAGCCCGCTCAACGCGATGGAGTCGTCGGGGAACGTGTCCAGCTGCAAATGACCCACGCGCGCGGCGAATCGGTCGTTATCCAATTTGCTCTTGAAGCGTGTCTTGGGCAGCACCGGGCCGCCGGCCTGCTGACCGCTCAACGCGCCGACGAGGACAGCGGTTGAATCAAAGCTGTCGAGCTTGAGTTCGTCGTGCTTGGCCACAGTTTTGCGGCCATTTTTCAGCTTGGCTGACCAGCTGGCGTTGGTGTCGGCGAATACCGCAAGCGTAAACCGTTTTCGTGTGTTGGTGGCCAATTCGACGTTGTAGTCGTAAACAAGGTTGTCGCCGAAGCGTGGTCGCAACTCGACCTGTCCGTCGAAGATGGGGCCGTCGTTGAAGATCTCGAAAGTCACCGGGAACCACTCGCCTTGCTTTGCCTTGCCGGCGAACCCCATGAAAACATCGAACTGAACCTCGGCTCTGGTCAGGCTGCCGCCCGCGAGCAGGCAAACCAAGCCCAGCTTAGCCAAGCGGCGGGGGAGTTGTGGGGTGGCAGCGTGCACGTTTACTGGCGGGGAGCTAAAAGCGTAGCCGGTTCGCGGTCAATCCCGAACGCTCAAGTTGGCGTCGGCACGAATAAAACATTGCGGTCGGCGGCGTTTTTGGGTTCCCTCGGCTGTCCCATGAAATTAATGGCGAAAATGAACCACAACTTGAAGGGCGCCCTGGCCGCAGCCATGGCGTTGACGACGTTTTCTGTAATGGCACAACAGCAAGAAAAACTGGCGGACGGCCTTTACGCCGAGCTCGAGACATCCAAGGGAGTCATCTTGGGAAAGTTGGAATTTGAAAAAACCCCTTTAACCGTTGCCAACTTTGTTGGACTCGCAGAGGGAACCAAATACTACTCGAAAACCGGCGGCGCGCCGGCCGATGCCAAGGGCACGGCGTACTACGACGGGCTGAATTTTCACCGGGTGATACCCAACTTCATGATCCAAGGTGGCTGCCCGCTGGGAACCGGCACGGGCGATCCGGGCTACAAGTTCCCGGACGAAATCGATTCGTCGTTGACACACAGCAGCCCCGGGATTTTCTCGATGGCCAATTCAGGTCCAGGCACCAACGGTAGCCAGTTTTTCATAACCCACACGGCTACGCCGCATCTTGATGGTAAACACACCGTCTTCGGCCATGTCATTAAGGGGCAGGATGTTGTCAACACCATCGCCAAGGGTGACAAGATCAACAAGGTCAGCATCAAGCGGGTTGGGGAAAAGGCCAACGCCTTCAAGGGAGACGAGGCGCAGTTTGCTGCGCTGCGAGCTACCATCAAGTCGCCGGAGGACAAAAACAAAGCCGAGGGCGAGGCGTTTCTTGCCAAGGTCAAAAAGGAGGAGGGAGTGAAGACCACTGCTTCCGGTCTGGCCTACAAGGTGTTGACCGCCGGAACCGGTGCCAGCCCGAAAGCCACAAACCAAGTGACCGTGCACTACACCGGCAAGTTGGTCAGCGGCAAAGTGTTCGACAGCTCCGTCAAGCGCGGCGAGCCGGCGACCTTCCCGCTCAACCGCGTGATCCCCGGCTGGACCGAGGGACTGCAGTTGATGAAAAAGGGTGGCAAGTCGGTTTTCTACATTCCGTCCGATCTGGCGTACGGTGCACGCGGCGCCGGTGGAGTGATTCCGCCTAATGCGACACTGGTGTTTGAGGTGGAGCTGCTGGAAATCAAGTAAGCCGCTAAGCGGATCACGCGCCTTCATTTTTTAGCGACTTGACGAAGCGGGCGGTTCGTTCGCAGGCGGTCTTGATTTGCTCGAGACCGGTGGCGAAGCAGCAGCGCAGGAAGCCTTCGCCGGCATCGCCGAAGGCATTGCCCGGCACGCAGGCGACGTTTTCCTCTTTTACCAGCCGTGCCGCGAACTCGCCCGAGCTGAGGCCGGTCGATTGCAGGCTGGGGAAGGCGTAGAACGAACCGCGCGGCAGGTGGCAGTCGAGTCCCATGTCGTTGAATGCCTTTACGATGTAATTCCGGCGGAGGCGGTATTGTTCCTTCATTTCGGCTACCGGCTCGGCGCCGTTTTGAAGCGCCTCTATCGCAGCTTCCTGGCTGATGATGCTCGCGCACAGCATTGAGTATTGGTGGATGCGCATCATCGCCTCGATCAATTCCGCCGGGCCGCAGGCGTAGCCGATGCGGAAGCCGGTCATCGCGTAGGCCTTGGAAAAGCCGTGCAGAAAAATTGTGCGCTCGGCCATGCCGGGCAGCGCCGCGATGCTGGTGTGCTTCCCCTCAAAGGTTAGCTCGGCGTAAATCTCGTCGGTGATCACGAGCAGGTTGTGGCACTTGGCCAGGCGGGCGATCGCCTCGAGTGACTCGCGGGTCATCGTGCCGCCGGTGGGGTTGGTGGGGAAGTTCAGCACGAGCGCCTTGGACTTGGGCGTGATTGCCTGCTCAATCGCCTCGGCGGTGACGGCGAATCCGTCCTTGGCGAGGCACGGCACAGCCACCGGCACGCCGTGGGCCAGCGCGATGCCGGGCGCGTAGCTGACGTAGCACGGCTCGTGGTAGATGATTTCGTCGCCGGGATTGATGATCGCCCGCAGCGCGATGTCGAGCGCCTCGCTGACGCCGACGCTGACGAGGATCTGAGTCTCCGGATCGTAGCTCACGCCGAATTCCCCGGCGACGTAGCCGCTGATGGCCGCGCGCAGCTTGGGCAGGCCAAGGTTGGATGTATAGCTGGTGTGGCCGCGCTCGAGGGCGTAGATCGCCGACTCGCGAATATGCCACGGCGTGACGAAGTCCGGCTCGCCTACGCCAAGCGAGATGATGTTGGGCCGCCCCTGCACGAGGTCGAAAAACTCGCGAATTCCGGAGCGGGGAATACGCTGGACCTGCTGGGCGACAGCGTCGCCGGGCTTGAAATCACTCGACATGGCTGGGGATCAGGCTGCGGCCTTTTTTTGCCGGCGCTGGAACACCGGCTCCTCTTGGCCAAGCACGACCTTGTCGGTGACCTTGACCGAGATGATGTCGGTCGCGTCGGGAATCTTGAACATCGTGTCGAGCATCAGTTTCTCCATCAGGCTGCGGAGGCCGCGCGCACCGGCGCCGCGCTTGATGGCGGCCTTGGCCAGTTCCGTCAGGGCGCTCTCGGTGAAGTTGAGTTTCACACCGTCCATCTCGAACAACTTGGCGAACTGCTTGATGAGGGCGTTCTTTGGCTCTGTCATGACGCGGACAAGTTGCGCCTCGTCTAGTTCCTCGAGCGACGTGTGCACCGGCAGGCGGCCGATGAATTCTGGGATGAAGCCGTAGCTGAGCAGGTCCTCCGGCTCGACGTGTTTGAGGATGTCCTTGTCCTCTGCGCTGGGTTTGTCGTCGCGCTGGGCATCGTCCTTGCCGGAAAAGCCGAGCACGTGTTTGCCGATGCGGCGCTGGATGGTGTTGTCGAGATCGACGAATGCGCCGCCGCAGATGAACAGCACGTTGGTCGTGTCGAGCTTGATGTATTCCTGCTGCGGATGTTTGCGGCCGCCCTGCGGAGGAACGTTGCAGACGGTGCCCTCGAGAATCTTCAGCAGCCCCTGTTGCACACCCTCGCCGGAGACGTCGCGGGTGATCGATACGTTCTCGGTGCGGCGGGTGATCTTGTCGATTTCGTCCACATAGATGATGCCGATCTGGGCGCGTTTCACGTCGTAGTCGGCGGCCTGCAGGAGGCGCAGGACGATGTTCTCGACGTCGTCGCCGACGTAGCCGGCTTCGGTCAGCGTGGTGGCGTCGGCGATGGCAAATGGCACGTCGAGCATGCGCGCCAGTGTGCGGGCGAGCAGTGTCTTGCCGGAGCCGGTCGGGCCAAGTAGCAGGATGTTGCTCTTCTCAATCTCAATCTCGATGTCGTCGCCGTCGCCGGTGTTAGTGGTGATGATCTTGTTGTCGCCCTTGGTCTTGACGGTGAGGCCGGACTGGATGCGCTTGTAGTGGTTGTGCACCGCGACGGCCAGCGCCTTCTTGGCTTTATCCTGGCCGATGCAGTGCTCGTCCAGCGCCGCCTTGATCTGCTTGGGCTTGGGGACGTTGAGCTTGATCGCCTTTTTCTTCTCCTCAGCCTGCAGTTCCTTGTCGAGGACG
The DNA here is from genome assembly GCA_030747575.1 of Verrucomicrobiota bacterium. Lineage (GTDB taxonomy): Bacteria > Verrucomicrobiota > Verrucomicrobiia > Limisphaerales > UBA1096 > UBA1096. The sequence continues at coordinate 14,508 of JASLKI010000315.1, forward strand.
TTCTTGCAGACGAGGATGCAGTTGTCGCAAATGTACACGCCCGGCCCGGCAATCAGCTTGCGGACTTCCGAATGGGATTTCCCGCAGAAGCTGCAAAGGGTGATCTGGTTGGGGCGTGCCATGGATGCTTGAATTATTTCTTCTTTTTCTTGTCTTTGAGGCTGGCAACGTCCTTGCGCGACTTCACCACCTCGTCCACGAGACCGTACTTCTTCGCTTCCTCCGACGACATGAAATGGTCGCGGTCCGAGTCGGTGACGATCTGTTTGACTTTTTTGCCGGTGTGCTCGGCGAGGATTTTGTTGATGCTGTCCTTGAGCCGCAGGATCTCCGCCGCCTGAATCTCGATGTCGGAGGCGTTGCCCTGCGCGCCGCCCCACGGCTGGTGGATCATGATGCGCGCGTTGGGCAGGGCGTGGCGCTTGCCCTTGGTGCCGGCGGCGAGCAGCACGGCGCCCATGCTGGCCGCTTGGCCGATGCAGTACGTGTTCACGTCGCAGGTCAGAAATTGCATCGTGTCGTACACCGCCAGCCCGGCGGTGATGCTGCCGCCCGGTGAGTTGATGTACAGGTGAATGTCCTTCTTCGGATCCTGCATTTGCAGGAACAACAACTGCGCAATCACTAGATTCGAAATCGTGTCATCGATCGGCGTGCCGATGAACACGATGCGATCCACCAGCAGCCGCGAGTAGATGTCGTACCCGCGCTCACCGCGGCCCGTCTGCTCGACGACCATCGGAACTAGGAAATTATTTGCCTTCAAGCCTTCCCTCATGGCCGAAAACCATAACGGCCCCGGCTTCCCGGCGTCAAGCGCTTGGCCAAGCGCGGCTTTATTCCCGGGCGAAGGGGCCGTTGTTGCCGATGGCGTGGATGGTGTTTTGGATACGGTGGGAGAGGTAGGCACCATCCTTCGCGTCGATTTTGTATTCGATCTGCATCTGCATGGTTGGCTTCATGTCGTCGATTTGCAGCAGGACGGATTTCTTGTCGGCAGACAGCTTCGCTCCGGTCACCTCGACGCGATCGCGGCCTTGGCTGCCATCAGCCTTGTAGTCGCGCGAACCGTAGTTGCGCGTGCGCTTGTAGCCCCAGCGATGGACGGAATAGCTCTCCGGATCGGCGGCAGTCTTCGCGTCGAGCGCGTTCGTGAACGTCAGCGAGATGCCGTTCTTCGTCGCGTGGATGGCCACTGGGAGGTGCACCGGTTTGCCGGTGTGCTTGAGGCGGTAGAAACCACCCGGCCGAGTCTTGTTGCCGGCCCAGCCGAAGAGGCCGCAGGCGTAGAGTTGGCCGTCGCCGGGGTGGAAGCGGCCGCGCATTACGCCGGTCGGGAAATCAAAGTCCGGGATGCGAACCACTCCGCCTTGGACACGGCCGTTCACTTTTTCCTCCATCACCACGTACACGTAACCGGTGCCGTAGGAGATGTTGATGAGTTGGCTGCCGAGTCCGCCCCACTTGTCGCTGTTCACCCAAAGCTGCTCGGCGGGGGAGCGGTCGAAGTCGTTGTGCATCCACACCATTGGCGAGGTGATGTCGGCCTCGGTCAAGCCTCGGTGGTAGCCCATGAGGTTGCCGTAAAACTTACCCTTCTCAATGAGGTTGATTTCGTTCTTCGGCGTCCAGTGGCCCTCCTGGTCGCTCACGTAAAATGTGCCGTCCGGATTTACACACACGCCGTTCGGCGCGCGGAAACCGCTGGCGATAATCTCGGTGGTTTTGCCGTCCGGTGACACCCTGAGCAGTGTTCCGTGCTGCGGCACCAACGCCGTCTTGGCGTGGCGAGCGGCCTTGGTGTAGTAGAAATTCCCGTGGGCGTCGGTCTGCAACCCCATCGCGAACTCGTGGAAATGCTCGGTCACCTGCGCATCGTGGTTGAACGCCCTGTAGTAGTCGGTCTCGCCGTCATCGTTGGTGTCGACCAACTGCGTGATTTGGTCGCGGCAGGTGACGAAGATTTTGCCCTCGACGATTTTCAGACCAAGCGGCTGAAACATGCCGGTGGCGATGCGCGTCCAGGTGAACTCCTGCGGCTTGCTGTTGATGCCATCAACGAGCCAGACATCGCCCATCCACGTGCAGACTGCCGCGCGATCGCCGCCCTCGAAAAAGTCGAACCCGCCCAGGCGCATCCACGAGCGATACGGGTTTTTGTCCGGCGAGGTGATGACCTCGGTCACGAACGCGCCCGGTTTACCCATGCGGCGCGGCTTGGTTTTCATCGACTCAGGCCAGCGCCGTTCACGGTCGGACTGCACCAAAGCGACAAGATTTTCCGGTTTGCTGTTTTGGATCATCATTGACCCGAACATCCCCATAAAACCCTCCTTGATGCGGGACGAAAAAAGTTTGAGAGTAACGGGTTCGCCGGGAGGGATCCGCAGTCGCAGGTGGCCTTTGGCGGTGGGCTCAAATTTTGTTTCCTCCGTACCACCGACTACTCCCACGGTTAACTGGTTGTCGTAAACGGCGATTTTTTGATGATCAACCGTCCTTAGTTTTGGTTCAGAACCAGCAACATGGGCGACCTGCAAAACGAGCTCCGTATCACGTTTGGCGATGTTAATATTGCGAATGACCACCTTTTGGCCGGACAACAGTTTCGTAAGGGACGGCGACTCGAAAATACGGACGCCCCCGATTTTGTAATAGAGGATTACACGGTCATTGTGCAGGAACAGTCCGCGCCATTGGCCCCAGTCCCGGGGGAGCGGGCCGTACGGTTTGTTGTCGAGGCCGCGCAGGCGCGGATCCTCAAATTGATCCGTGCCCGGCCTGGCCCAACCGGGAGCGACCGGGTTGATGAAGAGCCGTTCGCCGACGAGCTTCGGGTGCGTGCCGTGGCTGCCGTCGTAAACGATGCTGCGCCAATCGATGAATTTGTCGCCGCTCCACGCCGCCGCCATCCGCAGCGTGTCGGTCTCGAACACCACAAACTCGCTGCCCTTGGACACGCCGCCCGGCCCGTCGTCGAGCCTGATTGCGATGCCCTTATAGGCAATGTTGCCCGGGGCGGCCTCGATCGAGGCGCTGAGGTACGGGCCGTAGTTCATGTCGATGTACGGCCTGCCGGTCAGTTCGACATCGTCCGCCTGACCAAGCGAGGAAATGGAGAAAGCGGCCGTGATGGCCAAGCTCGATGGGATGCGAAAAAGGTGAATCATGGCTGGGAAAGTAGGCAACCTCCGTCCCGCAGCCAAGCTCAAACATGTTGCTTCATTAATCAACGTCCACGCCGAAGTCGGCTGTTTAGGATTTCTCCCCGCTTACCGTTGCGGTTTAGAGAGGTCGCGGCAGGCTTCGGCGACGGTTTCGAGTTGTTTGAGGAATTTTCTCCGCTCGGCTTCCGCCAATTGCTCCAGCACGTGCGACTGCAGGCCGATCGCCTCGTCGCGGATGGCTTCGTATTTTTCCCTGGCCACCGGTAGCAACTCCACCCGGTTGGCGCGCCGGTCTTTTTCGTGAGGCCGGCGTTCCACCAAGCCGTTGGCTTCCATGCGCTCGAGCAGCGAGGCGATGGTGTTGGGGTCGCTGCTCATCGCGTTGGCCAGCGCCTTTTGGGTCAGCCTGTCCGGCTCGGCCTCGAGCAGCGTGCGGATGACGGTGAACTGGTCCGGCGTCAGCCCCATCCCGGCGATGCGCCGGCGGAACGCCTGGTTCAAGCCGTACCACGCGCGGCGCAGCAGCACCGGCAGCCGGCGGCGGCCCGGCGCGTCGAGCGGCATGTCGGCATCTGTTTGGGCAAACTCATCCATGCGGTCGGGAGGCTGCCACGCTTGGCCAAGCGGTACAAAATTATTTGGCCTTGGCCGGACGATTTGCGAAGAACAACGCCCCAAGCACGATCGCCGCCCCGAGCAGTTGCTGCCCGCTCAGCGCCTGGTCAAGCAGCACCCAGCCCAGCGCCGCCGCGAACACCGGCTGGAGCAGCAGATTCAGCGATGTGAGCGACGCCGGCAGGTGGCCGAAGGCGTACACGATCAGCCCCTGCCCGGCGAAGTGGCTGACCAGCGCCAGGCCGAGTAACACCAGCCAACCGTTGAGCTGCGTCGTCCCCATCGTCTCGCCGCTGGCCAGCGCGGCGGCGAGCATCAGCGGCACGGCAAACAGCCCCGACCAGGCCATGATCTCCTGCGGTGAACATGTCTCGCGCAGTTTTTTCACCGTGAGCATGTACGAGCCGTACGAAATGGCGGTGAGCAGCGAGAGGCCGTCGCCGAACAGTCGCTCGGGTTTTAATCGAAAACTGGCGCCCATCAGAATTGCACCGCCGACAAACGCAAGGCCAAGCGCGACGAAAAAGCTAGGGGCGATCCGCTCGCCGAACAGGCGGCCGGCCCACAGCGTCACCCACAGCGAGGCGAAGTTGGCCAGCAACGTGGCGTTGGCCACTGTCGTGTATTTGATCGACCAGTGCCACGACACCAGATCGATGGCAAAGAAAAATCCGGCCAGGGCCAGCAGACCAGTCGGTCGGCGGGTGTGCGCGCTTTTTTCTGCTTTTCCCGGAGCGGCAAGCAGCACCAACCACATGAACGGCAGCGCGAAGAACACCCGGTAAAAACCAATCGCCGCCGGGCCAAAACCCTCGTCCAGCGCCAACGCGGCGAACACCGGCGCAAAGCCGATTGCCAGTGCGCCGCAGACCAGCACAATTGTTGGTGCTGTTCGATAACCCACCGCCGCCAGCGTAGGGAAAGGGGGGGCGGTGCGCGAGATTTGCCGACTCGCGGCACTTGGCCAAGCGGGGTAGATTCGGGCGAGCGTGATGGAGCGGCAGCGACTTTTTTTGTGGCAATGTGCCGGCTTGGCCTTGGGGCTTTGGCTTGGGGTGGGGTGTGTCCAGGGGCCAAGTGAGGCGCTGTCGCCGCTCGCCGCCCCCGCGCTTGGCCAAGTGGACACGGCGACGATTGATGCGTGCATAGTTTGCCACAGCACACGCGAGATGCAGCGCGGGCCGGTGCTCGACGGGTTGCCAGAGTGGTACTTGGCGGAGCAGTTACGAAATTTCAAGTCTGGGCATCGCGGCAAAAATCCGGCCAACCGCGCCGAGGCGCTGATGGGTACGGCAATGGCGAAGGTGGAGACCGAGGCGCAGCTTGCCGCCCTGGCGCGTCATTTCGCCGGGCGCAAGTCGCAGCCGTACATCCGCGTTGTTCGCGGCAATATCGCCATCGGCAGGGCACACTACGCGACTCGGTGCGCTTCGTGTCACGGTGCCAAAGGCGAGGGCAAACCGGAGATCAAGTCGCCGCCGGTGAATGTGCAGGAGGATTGGTTTTTGCTCGATCAACTCCGCAAGTACGCCAACGGCCAGCGCAGCGTCCACCCAAGCGACACGAGCGGCTTGGTGATGAAGGCGGCTCTCGCCGGTTTGTTGCCGGGCGACTTCCAAAACATGGTCGCCTACATCGCGCGGGACTTGACGGTGACGCCGCCGTTGCAAAAGGTCGGCCCGCGGAAAAAGTAATCCGATGGCAAGCGTCCGACTCGATAATCTCTGCAAATTTTTTGGCGCCGTTCGCGCGGTGGACGGGGTGAGCCTCGAGATCCCCGATGGCGAGTTGATGGTGCTCGTAGGGCCGTCGGGTTGCGGCAAGTCCACCCTGCTGCGACTCGTCGCCGGGTTGGAGGAAAGCACGAGCGGCGGCATTTTTCTCGACGATCGCGAGGTCAGTCGCGTGAAGCCGCAGGATCGCGACGTGGCGATGGTGTTCCAGAATTACGCGCTGTTCCCGCACCTAAACGTCGAGCAAAACATGGCGTTCAGTTTGAAGTTTCGCAAAGTGGCCAAGCCGGAGATTCGCTTGCGCGTCGCCGAGGCGGCGGAGGTGCTGGGCCTCGCCGGCCTGTTGCGCCGCAAGCCGGCGGAGTTGTCCGGTGGGCAGCGGCAGCGCGTGGCACTTGGCCGGGCGATGGTCTGCAAACCGAAAGTATTCCTGCTAGACGAGCCGCTCTCGAATCTCGATACGCGGATGCGCGCCGGGATGCGCGCCGAGATCGCGGAGCTGCATCGGAGGCTCGGCACGACGATGATTTTTGTGACACACGACCAGACCGAGGCGATGACGCTTGGCCAACGGCTCTGTGTGCTCGACCTTGGCCAAGTGATGCAAACCGGCTCGCCGATGGACTTGTACCGGCGGCCGGCGCACCGGTTCGTCGGCGACTTCATCGGCACGCCGGGGATGAATTTCGTCCGTGGCCGACTCGAGGAGCGCGACGGTGGCCTAGCCTTTGTCGCGAGCGGCGACAACTTGGCGTTTGGCTTGGGCGGCGACTTGGCCAAGCACGCGGGAGGGGAGGTGGAGATGGGCATTCGCCCGGAAAATATTTCACTCGCCGCCGGTGCGTGCGACGCGACGGGAACGGTGCAAAGTTACGAGACGCTTGGCCACGAGACGTTGCTGCGCGTGCGGTGTGGCGACCACGAGTTGGTGGTGCGCGTGCCAGGCGCGGGCGCGTGCGGCTTGGCCAAGGTTGGGCTGCGTTTCGACTTGAACGCCGCCGCTTGGTTTGACGCCACCACCGGCCAAGCGCTGGATTAGAGGCTGTTCGCCCGCGTTTTACCTTGGCCAGAGCGGCATGTCTTCGCCGTTGATTTCGCGCTCGACGTCCGGTCGGCGGTTGCGGATGAAGTCGCGGACGGCCTCGAATCGGACACCGCGCCACTGGTAGTCGCTGATGTGCGGCGTGACCATGGCCTCGATCCGCTCGGTCTCGGCGAGGAGTTTTTCCTCGTCCCAATGCTCGGCCATGAGTTTCTTCATCGTTGCGGCATATTTTTTCCGAACAGCCGGGATCTGATACAGCTTGTTAGCCACGAGGCCCTTGAGGCGAACGGAGCGTGGTGAACTGCGGTCAACCCGGAGGCGGCTGTATTTTTCGAACAAACAATCGGCACCCCAAGGCATGAAGTGGAGTTTTCCAGTGCCGGGATTGAGGTAGATGAAGTAGTTGTTGCGGTTGCCGGAGTAGCCGTCCCAAAAACTTAGCAACCCCTCGAGTGCCCAGAATTTGTAGAACGCCTCCTCGTCGATCACCTCCCAAATCGCGTCCTCGTAGTCATGCTCGTTGGTTTGCAGTTCAGCTACCATGAGGAAGTCGGTGCTTTCCGGGCTAATGTTCAGGCCGTGAATCGCAAGGAGGTTGCGGCCATTGTGCAGCTTGTCCCGGTGTTTGTTGATATTGAACGCCGCGAACGTCGAGTTGGCACCGTCGTCGCCGCTGCTTGTGGCGCGCGAGTCCCACAGCGCTTTTTCTGGCGCATTCATCCGTGCGATTTCGTGGCCGTTGATGTAGGCGACGAAGCCGTCATCGCACTTCATCCGGAGCAGCAGGTTCTTGGCGGCATTGATCGAGTCGATGTCGCCGATCTCGAACGGGAAACGCAGATACAGCGACGTGGCCTTGTAGTGCATCTGCTCGACGAAGTTGAAATTGGGCGTGATAAGTTTTTCAAACCCCTCGCCGACTTCGTAGCCAGCGCCGTTGGTGCCGGCGATCCAGCTTGAGTCGTCGAAGGCCGGCTTGAACCACTCGGTATCGTGCGCGCCGCTCTCCGGTACCCAGGCGCGCCCCGGCACGTCGCCGCCGAAAAACGGCTCCCCGTTCCCGCCCTGCATCGCATTGATGACCTTGACGAGGTGCGCTCGGCCTTTTTTGTTGTCGCCGGTTTTTCGTTCAAAACTGCCTTCCCATTCCGGATAAAAATCGACGACGGTGCCCTCGAAGAGTGTGCCTTTGTCGCTGCCGAACTCGCGCCTGAGCAGCGGTTCGCGAACGGTCTCCACGTGGCAGTACACGCCGAGGTTGCGGCCGTTGACCGTGACTTTGGCAAAGGCGCAGCGAGAGCCGGGCGCACCGGCGGCATCCCAAAATTCGTACCCCATGAACTGGCTCATCAGGCTGGCGTCCTGTCGGTTGTTGTTGAATGTGAGATTACGCAGGCCGTCGATGTTTCCCTTTTTGTCCGAGTAATCGAGCTTCACCTTGAGCGACGGGCGGGTGGTGTCCTGCGAGCCGAGGAAGCCTTTTTTGCGTAGGCCCACCTTGGGATAGGTCACGCCGTCGATTGTCACGCTAGCCTCGACGTACGAGTAAGGGGGAGGGGGTGGCTCGAACTTGCGGCTCGGCGGCAGGGCATTCTCTCGCGTTCGCCGCTGGTAACGGATCTTGCCCCAGTCTGCCTCGGAGAGGGTGATCTTGACTTCAAGCAGGCGATCCTTTGGAAACAGCTCGTCGAGCTTGAGTTCCTTGGCGGGTGTGTCATGGAGGGCGGCGGCCAAGCCGACGCCAATGGCGATGAATCTTAAGGTGTTAATCATGAACTGATCATTTTCGAGCCACAATACTTTCATTCGGGTACACTCGGTTTCATCGGAACGCCGCGAATTGTTACGCCCCACCTACAAAAAGCACAGTTAAAATATGTCTGATCAAGCTCGGCCAAGCGCTGATTTGAATGTTGAGGCGCGATGGGCGTCTACGGCATTGACTCTGGTGGGGGTTCGGTGGATTTTTGCCGCCGCGATTTCACAGATGAAACTTCGATACACAATTACAGGTTTGATGACGATTGGCTTGGTGCTTGGGGGCACGGTGCAAGCCAAGCCGCTGGATATTTGGATCAGTTCTTTTCAGGACCAGCTCTATTACGAGAGTATGGTCAAGCTTTACAAGGCGAAGGTGGACAAGGCGTTCGAGGCCAAGGTGCAGTCGTTCGGGTTCCGCGAGATGCCGGAGAAATTGGCGGTGTCGATCAAGACCGGCATCAACCCGCCGGATGTGGTACAACTCGACGAGGTGCTGTTCGGGGCGTTCCTCGGCGGTGATGTACCGTTCGCCGATCTCAACGCCCGCATCAAGAAAGCCAAGCTCGACAAGGACATAGCCAAGAGCCGCCAAAGTTTGTTCGCCTACAAGGGCAAGACGTACGGCATCCCTCAGTCTCTTAGTGCGATGGTGCTCTATTACCGAGCCGATCTTTTCAAGGAACTGGGCATCGACCCGACGACGTTGACGACGTGGGACAAGTTTGTCGCCGTCGGCAAGACGGTCGTGAAGGATCACGGCAAGTCGATGATCGCGCTCGACCCGACGTACCTCGGCATCCTGCTGCGGCAGCGCGACAGTGACTTGTTCGGCCGGGACGGTTCGGTGTTCCCCGACCGCGAGGCGGCGATCGAGGTGCTGGGCTGGATGCAAAAACAGATGGAGTCCCGCGTCGGCATGGTGCCGGAGCGCGCGTCGATTTTTGATCCGCTGTTTTTCAACAGTGCCATCCAGTACGGCGAGGTGTTGACGGTCGTGGGTGCCGACTGGTACGGGCTGGACATGTTGCAGCAGTTCACGCCCGACCTCAAAGGCAAGTGGGGCGCGATGCAGCTGCCGGCGTGGAAGCTGCCGGACGGCCGGCTGAGCCGCCGCACCTCGACCTTCGCCGGGCAGGGCCTGTTGATCAACAAGGCCAGCAAACAGCAGGACGCAGCGTGGAAGTTCATCGAGTTTGTCATCACGGACAAGGAGTCGAACGCACGCCGGTTCCTCGACGGTAACAGCTTCCCGGCATACAGGCCGGCGTGGAAGGACGAGCGGCTGCTGCAGCCGAACGAGTTCTTCAGTAACCAGAAATTCGGCGAGCTGCTGGTGCGCCTCGCGCCGGAAGTGCCGGAGGTCGTCAGCCACCCGAGCCGCGCCAAGGCGGTATTCCTGTTTCAGGAAACTTTTTTCACGTCGCTCATCTACGGCGAGCTCAAGCCGGCCGAGGTGCTTGACAAAATGAAGACCATGCTCGAGGCGGCCGAGCCGGGCCTGTAAGCCAAGAGCACTCATGCCCGTAGCCGACCAGCGAACTCCAGGGGCGCGCTGGACGCCGTTTTTTTTCCTGCTGCCATTCCTGTTTTTCCTGCTGCTTTTCTGGGTGATTCCGCTCGTTGGTGGTGTGCAAATGAGCCTGCACGCCAACGGCCTTGGCCAGGCGGAATACGTCGGCTTCGCGCATTACAAGGCTTTGGCCAACGACGAGCGTTACTTCACTGCATTGCGCAACAGCTTCGTTTACACGCTGGCATCGGTCGTCGTGATCGTGCCGCTCGCGCTCTGGCTGGCGCACCTGCTCCGCGCGACCTTCCGGCGACTGCGTCCCGTGCTGACCTTCGCGTTGCTGCTGCCGGCACTGACGCCGCCGTCGGTTTTGGCGGTGCTGTTTTTGATGGTGTTCCACGGCCGCAACGGGCTGCTCAACCAACTGTTTTTGATGCCGCTTGGCTTTGAGCCGGTCAACTGGTTGAAGGATCCGGACTTCATTCTCAGCGGCTTGGTGCTGCAGACAGTTTGGCGCTGGACCGGCTTCATGACGTTTTTCATCCTGGCCGGGATGGAGGGCATCCCGCGCGTGTACTACGAGGCGGCACGCTTGGCCACCGGAAGCCGATGGAGGCAGTTTTGGCACGTGACACTGCCGCAGCTTCGTTCGGTGCTGTTGTTCGTGGCGGTGTATCTGGTGGTTGACGGCTTCTCGCTTTTTTCCGGCGCGTTCGTGCTGCTCGGCGGCTCCGGCGGCACGGCGGATGCAGGGCTGTTGACGGTCACGTATGTGTTCCAAAAAATGAGGTTCTTTGAGTACGGTACCGCGTCGGCGATCAGTGTCAGTCTGCTGCCCCTTATGACGTTGGCTCTTTGGGCTACCTTCTTTTTACGGAGGCGAACGGCATGAGCGACTGCGGAAAAAATTGGCGCAGTGTCTTGTCGCTATTGCTGCTTGGCCCGTTTTTGCTGGCGGTGCTGCTGCCGTTTCTGTGGATGGCGCTGGGGATGTTCAAGACGAACACCGAGTTTTTTCAGCCGTTGGCCAAGGCGTTTTTCCCGGCGAACTACGACTGGCAAAATGTGACCGAGTTGCTTGAGGGCAGGTGGGTGCCGTTTTGGGCCGTGCTCGGCAACTCGCTGATCGTGTCGCTTGGCCAAGCGCTTGGCGCTGTGGCTTTGTCCGCGATGGCAGGGTACGCCTTCGCGCGGTTTACGTTTTCCGGCAAGCGTCTGTTGTTCGTGTTGGCCGTGGCGATGATTCTTGTGCCACGGCAGCTCTGTGCCGTGCCATTGTTCGACTGGGTGAACGAGCTTGACCTGAGTGACTCGCTGTTTGGCGTTATGCTGCCCGGCGTGGTGACCGGTCTTGGCGTGGTTTATTTCACGCAGGTTTTTCGACAAGTGCCGGAAGAGTATTTGCAGGCGGCGCGGATTTGTGGTGCGGCGGAGTTGCGGGTGTTTTTGACCGTGCTGCCCCTGGTGTGGCCGGCGCTGCTCAGTTACGGGATCATCCATTTCATCCTCGCCTGGCACGAACACCTGATCCCAATGCTGGTGTTGACCAGCGAAACCAAGCAGACCCTGCCGCTGGCCTTGGCCAAGCTCTACGATGTCAGTCAGCGAACGCCACAGGGTGTGCAGATGGCGGCGTCAACCTTCGCAGTGATCCCGACCGCCGTCCTCTTCGCCCTCTGCCACCGCAAATTCAAATCCTCCCTCTCCGACATGCTGGCGCATTGATCGGCTACTCTTCATCCTTGGCCTGGCTTTGGGTGATCACTTTTTTCTCGAGCTCGCGGGGCATGTACTCGTAGTGGCTGAATTCCTCGGCGTGCAGGCCGCGGCCGCCTGTGAGTGAGCGTAGGTTGGTAGAATAGTGGTACAGCTCCATCTGCGGCACCTCGGCCCGGACGACTTGGAACGCCCCCTCGGCATCCATACCCAGGATTTTGCCGCGGCGGCTGGAGAGGTCGCCCATGACGGCGCCCATGAATTCCTCGGGCACGCTGACCTCGATCTGGGTGATGGGCTCGAGCATGCAGGGTTGCGCGGACTGGATTGCCTCGCGGAAGGCATGCCTGCCGGCGATTTGGAAGGCGACGTCCTTGGAGTCCACCGGGTGCATTTTACCGTCGTAAAAGTCGATCTTCACGTCGACCACGCGGTAGCCGGCGATGATGCCGTCGGTGCAGGCGCTGTTGACGCCTTTCTCCACGGAGGGCACGAACACGCGGTCCACATTCTGGCCGACGAGAGAATGGGTGAATTCCACACCATGGTCGCGTGGTGCGGGCTCGATGCGCAACCATACCTCGGCGAACTGGCCGGCGCCGCCGCTCTGTTTTTTGTGACGATACTTTGCCTCGCCGTTGTTCCGTATGGTTTCGCGGAAGGGAATTTTTGGGGCGGACAACTCGATCTCGATGTTGAACCGTTCCTTGATCCGCTCCATAGCCACCTGCAAGTGCAGCTCGCCTTGGCCAGAGATGACGGTCTGGTGCAGCTCAGAGTCAACGTGATATTGGAATGACGGATCTTCCTCGTGCAACGCCGCGAGGCCGATGGCAATCTTGTCCTCATCGCCCTTGTTCTTGGGCTTGAGCGCCTCGTGGATGCTGGGGTTTGGGTACTCGATGGGCGGCACGGTGACCTTGCGCTTGGGGGAGGTGAGGGTGTTGCCGGTGTGGGTGTTCTTTAGCTTGACCAGCGCGCCGATCTCGCCGGCGTTGAGCTGCTCCACCTTGTCGCGGTTTTTGCCGTTGAGGATGAACATTTGGCCCAGTCGCTGGGGCTCTTCGGTGTTGGCGTTGACGATGTCCTCGCCGGACTTGAGCGTGCCGGAGAGCACCTTGACAAAGGACAACTCCCCGATGTGGGACTCGTTGATGGTTTTGAAGACAAAGGCGGCGGCCTCGTTGTCGTCGAGGCTGATGGTCACCTCTTCGCCGTCGACGTTCTGAGCAACGGTCTCCATGTGGTCATCCGGCGAGGAGGCGTATTTGGAGATGAAATCCATCAGCCGCGCCACGCCGACATTTGTCTCGCTGGAAGTGAAGAACACCGGGATGAACGTCTGGGATTGGAACGCCTTGTGAAGCCCGCCGCGGAGTTCCTCCTCGGTAATGCCTTCGTCGAAAAATTTCTCCAGTAGCGTGTCGTCCGACTCGGCCACGAGCTCGATCAACTCGGTGTGCAACTGATCCACCTGTTCGCCCTCCTCGCCGGCGGCCTTGGCTTCGTCGTATTTGCCACTGCCGTCTGTTTTGTAAGTGAGCTTGGCCTTGCGGATGATATCCAACATCTCATTGTAGCCCGGTCCGGGGTTGATGGGAATATTGATCGGGAAGAATCGCGCTCCGAACGTGGTTTTCAAATTCTCGAGGATTGACTCGTACTGCGCGTTCTCGGCGTCGATGCTGTTGACGACCACCACCTTGGCCAGGCCGAACTCTTCGGCGAAGTCCCACACCTTTGAGGTGCCAATCTCGATGCCGTGCGTGGCGTGGGCGACCACCACCGCCAAATCGGACACCTTCAACGCGGCGCGGCTCTCGGCGATGAAATCCAGATAGCCCGGCGTGTCGATGATATTGAATCGGCTCTCCAGCCACTCGGCATGCAGCAGCGATGTGTGGATGGAAAACTGTCTCTCCTGCTCGGCCTTATGGTAGTCCGACGCCGTGGTGCCCTCGGTCACGCTGCCGAGCCGGTTGATGTTGCCAGAGCAGGCTAGCATGCATTCGCCAAGCATGGTCTTGCCGGACGAAGCATGACCTACCAAGGCAATATTCCTCAGATTTGAATGAGTGTAATTCTTCATTATCAGTTAATTAGGTAGGAAATGGGGCGCAAAGTAGGCTCCCGAACAATGGCATTTGCAAGCATGAGATATTCACCGCAGGCCCACTCTCCGATGGAGTTGAGCGCAACTGTTTTGTGTCCAGCTAGTTAGCGGGCTATCTTGTTTTTTCGTCGCGCTTGGCCAAGTGCTCCCTTACCGTGCCGTGCCAATGGCGATCATCAAGCCCTTCCCAGCCCTTTTGCCCGTTACTGGGTGTGCGTCCGAGATTTGTGAACTCCCGTACGACGTCATGTCCACCTCTGAGGCACGACAGATGGCCGAGGGGCGGCCAAGCAGTTTTCTGCATGTCAGCCGGCCCGAGATTGACCTGCCCGAGGGCACCGATCCCACCGACCCGCGCGTCTACGCGAAGGCCCGCGAAAACCTCGACCGTCTCATTGCCGAGGGCGCCCTGCGTGCGGACGACCGGGCGCACTATTATCTTTACCGGCAAATCATGGGCGAACACAGCCAGCTTGGCCTTGTGGCGGTGGCGAGTTGCGCTGAGTACAGCGACAACACCATTCGCAAACACGAGTTCACGCGACCCGCCAAGGAGGACGACCGCGTCGCCCACCTCGAGGCGCTAGATGCCCAGACCGGGCCGGTGTTTGTGACTTACCCGGCTGACGCCGGGCTGGACGAGTTGTTGGGGCGCATTGCCAGCGGCGAGCCGGATCACGACTTCACCGCGCCCGACGGCGTGCAGCACACATCGTGGACGGTGTCATCGGGGGAGGACGCCCAATTCATCGCGAGCCGTTTCGACGCAATCCCGAACCTGTACATCGCCGACGGGCATCATCGCAGCGCCGCGGCAGAGCGGGTCGCGGAGCGCCGCGCCGGCTCCGGAACAAGCGGCCTGTTTTTAACCGTGCTCTTCCCTCACAACCAAATGCAGATCCTGGCTTACAACCGGGCAGTGCGCGACCTCAACGGCCAATCGCCGGAGGCGTTCCTCGGCGCGCTTGGCCAAGCATTTGACATTGAAGAAGATGGCTTGGCCAAGCCGCGCGGCAAACACGAAATATGCCTCTACCTCGGGGGCCGGTGGCGCACGCTGCGGCCCAAGGTCAGTTCGATCGATCCGGACGACCCGATCAAGCAACTCGATGTCAGCATTTTGCAGGATCACGCCCTGGCGCCGCTGCTTGGAATCGACGACCCGCGCCGCAGCGAGCGCATCGCCTTCGTCGGCGGCATCCGGGGCACGGGCGAACTGGAGAAACTGGTGGACGGTGGCGGGTTCGCCTGCGCGTTTTCGCTGTACTCAACGAGCATCGAGGACTTGATGAGCATCGCCGACGGCGGAGGCGTCATGCCGCCCAAGAGCACCTGGTTTGAGCCCAAGCTGCGCGACGGGATGTTCAGCCACCAAATCGGCTGATCAGACTGCTGCCTCGCGCACGCGCTCAAGGATCACTTCAGCGATGAACGGCTCGGTGCCGATGCTGGCCGAGTACCAGACGCGTTTGCCGTGGCGCTCGGTGGGGTTGACCCAAGTTGGCTTCCCGTCGGTCAGGCGTTGTTGCACCCGCTTTTCCGGCTCGCCCAATTTCATCGGAATGTCCTCGCGCGAGTGAAGTCCGTCGCTGATAAAAAACGGCACGACGACGATGTTCCGCGTCGTCGCCAACTCGTAGCATGACTCAACCCGCGGCTCCTCCTCGAGGAATACCGCCTGCACATCAGCGTACTCGCGCCTGGCCCCGATCAACGCCACCTGTTGCTCGATGGCCTTTCGCGAGTTTTCATTTTTGGCCGTGCCATGCCCGGCGATGATGAGCGTTGTCTCACCCGGTTTTGGTGCATGGGGGAAGGGGTGCTGCTCGACGACACCCCCGGCGCGGGCCAGCAGCGCGGCGGTCATGCTCGCATGCGTGCCGACCGGTTCGCAGTAGTGCAGACTCTGCCCGCCGTCTTGGCGGACGCGTTCGAACGACTTGTCATCGTTTGCCCGGAAACCAAATTCAGCCGGCAAAATCTTCCCGGTGAAGTACCCCTCGCTGATGAACAGCGGCACGATGAACACGCGCCGGGCAGTAACGCCGCGCAACACGCCGTCCACGCCGGGTTGCTGCTTGAGAAATCCCACCCGAACCTCGGCGAACAACCGGCGCGAGCGCAGTTCTTCGGCATGCTGGTGGGCCGGCTTTGCTGAATCGGCGTTCAGCGTCGAGCCGTGCGCCACCAGGACAAGTGCGCTGTCTGAAAAGTCGTCCGGCATGGCCGTTGCAAACCGGAAGTGTACGCCTGGCCACGCGCTTGGCCAAGTGGGCAAAAAAAACAGGCAGCGTTTCCGCTGCCTGCCGTGAAGTGTTAACTTGTTGGGCTTATTCGCCCGGATCGTCGTCTCCGTCATCGTCGTTGGCGTCGATGACTTCGTCACGCTTGTTCTTGAACTCCTCTCGGATCTCCTTGAGACGGGTGCGGACTTCCTCTCGGTTGCCCTTCATGCCCTCGACCCAATCAGCGCGCAGACCCTTCAGCTGTTCGCGCAAGCCGTCCTTGTCCTCATCCGAGGCATCCTTCAACTGCTTGTGCAGATCCCGAGTCTTTTGGTGTTGCTCCTTGGCGGCCGCTTTGAAGGCATCCCGCAGCTCCTGGATTTTCTCGTCGTCACGAACCAGTTTCCCGAATGCACCACCACCCTTGGGACCCTTTTTGCGACCTACATTGAGACCATCCTTCTTGGCGTCGCCACGTTTCTTTTTGCGCTTGTCGAATGCGGCCTTGAGGCGCTCCTTGATTTTTGAGACATCGAATTTAGGGCGTTCCTTGCCACCCTCCTTGGCGTCATCCTTGACATCTCCAACATCCGGCTTGACCGGCTTTGGCTTCGCCTGTGCCTGCAATGACTCCGGCATTGCCAACGCGATGCCGATGGCACCCAGAATCAGTAGTGTTTTAATCTTCATAATCAGTTTCCTTTCAGTTTTTTAGATTTTTGTTAGATTGACGAGCCCCCCTCGCCACTTGATCACTCGTAATGCAGGGTGCGTGCCACCTGTGTTATTATTTTTAAGTTACTTACAATCAGTTATTTAAGGTATTTTATTCGTTTTAGCCAAGCGTTGGATGAACGTTCATTGGGGATTATTCCCCAATTCTGGCAGCGTTCGTTGAGGATTATTCCCCGATTGTGTGCTGGCTTGGCCAACGCGTTGGTTGTCCGTAGGCTCTCCGTCATTCATGAATCTTTATCATTATCATCGAGTTGTTGCGGCTCGTTTGGCCAGCGGGATCGGTGCGGTGGTTTTGGCAGCGTCGCTTGGCCAAGTGGCGGTTGCCGCCAAGCCGAACATCGTGTTTGTGCTTGCCGACGATGCTGGTATGGTAGCCGCTTGACCGCAATATCCCGGCGACCGTCAACCGCCCCGGCTCGAGCAGCGGCGCGCTGTATCCGTTCAACACGCCGCGCTTCAGTCGCGAGCGCCAGCAGTAGCGACCGGTCAG
>JASLKI010000316.1 GCA_030747575.1 Verrucomicrobiota bacterium
GACAGGTTGCACCGGTCGTCGATGATGCCGAGCGCCAGCCGCGCTTAGCCAAGCCGTAAGTGACGACGCGGTCGAACGATTCAGGCAACGGGCCAAGCCAGGCCCACGCGGCGACGGCGAGGAGCGGCACGGCCAAGCCGGTTACAACGGCCAAGCCGCCGGCGAGCGGGACGGGATGTTTGTGAATTTTCCGGTGGCCCGGCTCGTCCAGCAACCCGACATGTTCGCACCAGCGCCTCCACAGCGGCAGCGAGGCCGCGGAAATCACCGCGCCACCAACGAGCGCCAACAGATAGAGTCCGACCGGAAACATGAACTGCCCGGTTGGTTACGAAAAAGCGGCTTGGCCGTCGAGTCTTGATGGCCTTTTTCGAGGATCCACTCGACATCTAAACGCGGACGAGTATCATCCACGCCACGCATGAACAGGACAAAGCGCACCCAGTCGTTGTGCGTCATCGGCTTGGCGGCGGCGGTTATTCTATCGCCTGCCCAGGCTGCGGATGACGCAAATTTGATCGCCGATGGCAAGGCGCTCTTTCAGTCGAAAATCTGTTTCACCTGCCATCAGGTCGACGAAAACGTGCCCGCGCCGGCCGGCATAGCTATGAAGGCGCCGAAGTTTATCGGGGGGTTTTGGGGTAAAAAACGCACAGTGACCCTTGGCTACGGCGGCCCGGAAGCCACGGTAACGTTCGACGAGGCTTACTTCGTCGAGTCGGTCCGTAAGCCGATGGACAAGGTGTCCAAGGAGGCCGCCGCGCCGATGCCGCCGCCGCCCGCCGTGAACGACGAGGAGATGAAGGCGCTAATCGCATACGTGCGATCGCTAAGTGAAGGCGGTAGCGCGGAGGATTCCACTGGACTTATCGCCAAGGGCAAAATCAACAACTTCACTTACGCCGCCTACAAGGGTAGTTGGAATAAGTTACCGGACTTCTCAAAACTGAAACCTTTCAAGAAAGGCAATGCCAAGAGCGGCACGGCGGATCCCGGCCTGGCCGGCCTGGGCGAGAACTTTGGTGTCGTATTCGAGGGTGACATCGAAATACCCAAGAAGGGCGACTATACATTCAACTTGGGCTCCGACGATGGCACGCGCCTATACATAAACGGCAAGTTGGTGGTGGACAACGACGGCATTCACGGCATGCAGGCTAAAAAAGGTAAGCTCGCCCTTGAGCCAGGAACCGCCAAGCTGAAGTTGGAATACTTTGAAAAGAGTGGAGAGGAAAAACTAGCGCTCGACATGTCCGGCCCGGGTATCAAGCGCCTCCAGTTGGCCAAACAGACCATCAAGCCACAGCGCAGGGGACAAGCCTTCCCGACCGGCAACCCAATCACCATCACCGACGAGGCGCGCATCTATCGCAACTTCATCGAGGGCGCCAGCCCGCGCGGCATCGGCGTCGGCTATCCTGAAAAAGTGAATCTCTGTTTTGATGCCAACACCATGCAGATTGCGATGCTGTGGCACGGAGCATTCATGGATGCGGCCCGTCACTGGAACGGACGCGGCCAGGGGTTCCAGCGACCGTCCGGCCACTACCTAATCAACCTCACACGCGACCAACCATTCGCCCAGCTTGACAGCGCGGATGCAGCCTGGCCAAGGGCCGAGGGTCGCGACACCCGAGCCAAGGGCCTCCAGTTTCGTGGCTATCAACTCGTCGAGAAACGCAGGCCGGTGTTCATGTACGAGATCGGCGAACGGCTCAAGGTGGTCGACTTCACCGTTCCGAGGCAGGGCGCCCTGCCTTCGATTATCCGCATGCTCGGCGTCAACGGCACGGGCGAAGTCTGGTACCTCGCCGCCGCCGCCAAAACCATCACCGAGGAAAACGGCGGCTACAACATCGGCGACTCGATGCTGCGCGTGAGCTTCCCTAGCTTGAGTGAAAAGCCAATCATCCGCGACAATGGCGGCCGCCAGGAACTGCTCATCAAGCTTAACGTCGTTGGCCAGGCGAGCATCCAGCAGCAGTACGAATGGAAACTGTAACCCGCCGCCCACGGAGATTTTTGAAAATGATCAAACAACTGACACGCCTCACGCTGCTCGCCGGCCTCGCGCTTGCCCAAGCGGCCGCCGATCCGGTCGAGTCCGACTACTACAAAATCGACCCCTTCCCGGTTCCCGATGGAATCGTGATGGAAACCAGCGGCATCGAGATGATGCCCGACGGCAAGCTCGCCATCTGCAGCCGGCGCGGCGACATTTACATGCTCAGCAACCCATACGGCGACCCGGACAAAATCAAGTGGACTCTCTATGCCGAGGGCCTGCACGAGCCGCTCAACCTCGCCTTCACGGATGGCTGGCTCTACTGCACTCAGCGCGGCGAGTTGACCCGCATGAAGGACGTCAACGGTGACGGCCGTGCCGATATTTTCGAGACCGTCAACGACGGCTGGGGCATCACCGGCGACTACCACGAGTACGCCTTTGGCACCCGGCCCGATCCGAACGGCGACATGTGGATCGTTCTCTGCCTCACCGGCTCGTTCTCCAGCCAAATCGACTATCGGGGCTGGTGCGTGCGCGTGACTAAGGACGGCGAACTCATCCCGACCGCCAGCGGCATCCGCTCGCCCGGCGGCATCGGCCTCAACCACCTCGGCGAAGCCTTCTATGCCGACAACCAAGGGCCGTGGAACGGCTCTAGCTCGCTCAAGCCGCTTTCGCACGGATCGTTCCAGGGCCACCCTGGGGGTTTCCGCTGGTATGACACTGCGGCCGCGAAGTCATCGATGGGCAACCGCCCCACCGAACCCAAGACCAACAGCCGTTGGGTGGCCGAGCGGCCAAAGATTCCCGAGCTGGTACCCTCGGCCATCGTGTTTCCGCACGGGATACTGGGCAACTCCACCGCTGGTTTTGCCTACGACAGCAACGGCAAGTTCGGCGCTTTCAAAAATCAGTTGCTCGTCTGCGACCAGACATTCTCGGTGCTCAACCGCGCCTTTCTCGAGAAAGTCAACGGTGTGTATCAGGGCGCGGCGTTCTCGTTTTTGAAAGGCTTCGGCTCCGGCAATATCGCCGCTCACATGCAACCCAACGGCACGCTCTTCGTCGGCGGCACCGATCGCGGCTGGGGCGCCCGTGGCGGCAGGCGCTTCGCGCTCGACCGCGTCACGTGGACCGGCAAGGTGCCGTTCGAGATACACGAAATGCGCGCCAAGCCGGACGGCTTCGAGCTGACCTTCACCCACGAGATAAATGCCATCACCGCCGCTGATCTCGCCTCCTATAGCATGAGCGCCTACACCTACATTTACCGCGCCGACTACGGCAGTCCGGTCGTCGATAAAACGACGCCCAAGATTGTCGGCGCAGAAGTGAAAGGCCCGAAGACCGTGCACTTGACCGTGGACAAGCTTATCCAGGGGCACGTCCACGAGTTGCGAGCCAAGGGAGTGCGTTCGGCCAAAGGCCTGCCTATCCTGCACCCGGTCGGCTACTACACGCTCAACGAAATTCCGCCCGGCGACCTGAACTAACCGCTTGGCCAATCGCTTGGTTGTTGAAAA
>JASLKI010000317.1 GCA_030747575.1 Verrucomicrobiota bacterium
TCCCAGCCTCAACCATACGCATGGCCGTCGCCACAAGCGCGTCGTAATTCGGATCGCCACTGGCGTTGCAGGGAGTCATCAAGGCGGGAATACACCCGCGAAAAATGTTTGCACTCATCTCCTGGAAATCATCCACACCCAGCCCCTCTTTGGTCAACCCCCTATAAGTAAATTATGCCAATAGATTCTCGACCACCTGGCCGTGGACGTCGGTTAAGCGGAAATCGCGGCCCTGATGGCGAAAGGTAAACTTTTCGTGGTTCATGCCGAGGCAGTGGAGGATGGTCGCGTTGAGGTCGTGTACGTGCACTTTGTCTTCCTCGGCAAAGTAGCCAAACTCATCCGTCGCACCGTGGACGATCCCCGGCTTGACCCCGCCGCCGGCCATCCAAACAGTGAAGCCGTGAGGATGATGATCACGACCGAAACCGGAACCACTTCCCTGCGCCATTGGCGTTCGCCCAAACTCACCACCCCAGATCACCAGCGTTTCATTCAGCAAACCGCGTTGCTTGAGGTCGCCGATCAAGGCCGCGATGGGCCGGTCCACAGCACGGCAGCGCTCAGGGTGTTGCGTTGAAATCTCGCCGTGAGAATCCCAGCCCTTTTCGTACAACTGCACAAAACGCACGCCACGTTCACTGAGACGCCGCGCCAGTAGACAATTGTTCGCAAACGAAACCTTGCCCGGCTCGGCGCCGTACGCCTCATGCACGCCGGTTGACTCGCGCGAGATATCCGCCAACTCCGGCACCGACGCCTGCATTCGAAACGCCAGCTCGTACTGCTTCGTGCGCGCCAAAATTTCCGGGTCGTTCACCTGTTCAAAATGATGCCGGTTCAGCACCCCTAGCAAACCGATCTGGTCACCGCGCGTCTCACGCCTCACATCCTTTGGGCTTCTCAAATACAAGACCGGATCACCCTGCGTCCGTAGCGGCACCCCCTGATGTTCCGGCGGCAAAAAACCCGCGCCCCAATAGCTATCGAGTAGGGGCTGTCTATTCTGGCCAGAAGCCAGCACAATGTACGCGGGCAGATCGTTGTTCTCCGTGCCGAGTCCGTAAGACGCCCAGGCACCCAACGACGGCCAACCGAAACGCACATTGCCGGTGTTCATAAATGTAACTGCCGGGTCATGATTGAACGTGTCCGAGTATAAAGATCGCACCACCGCAAGGTTATCCGCAACACCTGCCAGATGAGGGAACAGTTCCGAAATCTCGGTGCCACTTTGCCCATGCGGCCGGAAAGCCCACGGCGACCCCTTCACCTGAGGCTCCTTGGTTTTGATCATCGCGAACTCGTGGTTTTTGATGATGTCCGCTGGCATCGGCTTGCCGTCGAGCTTGGTAAGCAAAGGTTTGGGGTCAAACGTGTCCACATGCGACGGCCCGCCAGACATGAACAAACTGATCACCCGCTTGGCACGCGGCGCGAAGTGTGGCATCAGCGGCTTCGCGGCCAAATTCTCTCGCAGCAAACAACCCAGCGCCAAGCCGCCGAAACCGCCTGCAGCACGACCGAGAAAAGCCCGTCGCGTTTGGTTCGCAAAAAAGTCGGATTGAGCAGAGTCAATGTTCATTCGCGGGTCAGTCGTTCATCCAAATTCAAAAGCACCGCCGCCAGTGCCGACCACTCGCCGCCACCGGTAAGCTGTCGCTGCTTACGTTGCTGCTCCAAAAAGCGGAGGCATTGTCGCAATTCAAACGCGTCCGGCTCGCGCGAATGGCAAAGCCGAAACGCGTAACGCACCTTTTCCGGATCCCCACCGAGTTTGGACAGGCGCTTGGCCAAGACCAGAGCCGCTTCGTGCATCACCGGCTCGTTCATCCCGACCAAAGCCTGCTGCGGCGTATTCGTCACCGAACGCTTGGTCACGCAGACCTGCCGAGTCGGGGCATCAAAAGTCGACATCACCGGATGCAGCATCATCCGTTTCCAGTAAGTGTAAATCGAGCGACGAAATTGCCCCTCGCCAATCGAGTTTTGCCATTTGAAATTCGAGTTGCCCGGCAAATCCTGACCTCGCTCCTCGTACAGCCCGGCCGGTTGCATAGGGAAAACACTCGGCCCGCCGATCCTCGCGGACAACTGCCCCGCCGCCGCCAGCGCCCCGTCGCGAATCTGCTCCGCAGGCAGGCGGACACGCGGAAACCACGCGAGCAATCGGTTTTGCGGATCGACCCTGTCGAGATCAGCCCGTCGCTGGGAGGCTTGCCGATAGGTCGCGGAATTCACGATCAACCGGTGCATCGCCTTCACGTCCCAGCCGCTCTCGGCGAAGCGCACAGCCAACCAGTCGAGCAACTCCGGATGCGTCGGGCGGTCTCCGTAATGACCAAAATCCGCCATCGTCCGGACGAGCCCTTCGCCAAAGTGATGTTGCCAAATACGGTTGGCGGCCACCCTCGCTGTTAACGGCTGTTTGCCGGAGAAGAGCCAGCGAGCAAAATCGAGCCGACTTGGCGATGCCCCGTTTGTCGGCATAAGGGTCGGCATTATTTTGGGCACATTCGCAAATACCCGATCGCCCTTTTTTTTGAAATTGCCTCGAACCAGCACGTGCGTTTCGCGCGGCTCCGGTAACTCATCCATCACCGGCACTTCGATCGACGCACCCCCAGCCTGGCCCACGCGCTTGGCCAAGCGCCGGTACTCCGCGACCTCCGGTTTCGAAAGATCCAGCCCACTCGGATTCGAAATCATCCGATCGTACAACCGCACATTGGCCAAGCGACCGTCAAAACGAAACGCAGTCGCCCTGGATGAATTATCAAACCCCGCACCCACCGCCAGACCCCGCGCACTCTGGGCAACCGTATTCGGGATCGGGCCCTCGATCCGCACCGCCTCATCCTCGATGCCATCGACAAAAAAGCGAACCGTCTGGCCAGCTTCGAACACCATGGCCACGTGATGCGGTTGACCGTCATCCACCCGCTGGCTGCCGTATGCCACCACTCCTTTAAACGTCGCCGCCTCGGAGGAAAACCAGGCGAACAACTTGCCCGGCTCGGACTTCTCATCCCCCTCGCCGCCGACACCAAAAACATAACTCCGCTCCCCGGCCTTCCAATCGTACTTCGAAACAATGTCGCCAATCGCTCCGGTTGTCTCAATTTCCGCCGTGATGGTCATGCTACCTGTTAGGCTGAATTGGGATGCGTCCTCAACCTGAGTCGGAGAATGCCACTCGCCGATCAGCCCGGGAAACTTCGCCTGGCCAATCGCTCCGATCTTTAACTGCAACTCACCCAAGCGCTTGGCCAAGCGCTCCTGACCAACCCGGGCTTCAAACGGTGTGTACTGCATCGTCGGCCCATGGACCCCGTAACCGGTGCCGAAATGCGAGACATTGTTAAAGATCGCGAACAACTCGTAATACTCCCGCTGACTGATCGGGTCGTGCTTGTGGTCGTGACACTCGGCGCACTCCAGCGTCAACCCAAGCCAGGTTCGGCCGGTCGCCTGAAGCCGATCCACGATGCCCTTGACCCGAAACTCCTCCTTGCGAGGGTTGTTGCCCTTGGCCTGCATCGAGTGGCGATGAAACGCGCTGGCCACCCGCTGCTCCTGTGTCGCGTTCGGCACCAGATCACCGGCGAGTTGATCGATCGAAAACCGGTCAAACGGCATGTTGTCATTCAGCGCAGCAATTACCCAGTCACGATACGGCCAGACGTTGCGCGTCCGGTCCGCTGCATAGCCCGACGTGTCGGCGAAGCGCGCGAGATCAAACCAGTTCTGGGCCTGCCTCTCCCCAAAACGCGGCGAAGCCAGCAGTCGCTCGACCAGGCGGAAGTAGGCTTCCGGGGAATCATCCCGAACAAACGCCAAGGCCTCCCGAGGGGATGGCGGTAACCCAGTCAAATCCAAATACAACCGCCGCACCAGAGCGGGCCGGGGAGCCTGCTTTGAAGGCACAACACCCACCGCCTCAATCTTGGCCAGAATAAACCGATCCAACTCATTGCTTGGCCAATCGACATTGCGGACGGTCGGCAACGGTTTTTTTTGAGGCGGCACAAACGCCCAATGCCCCGCCTCAGCCAAAACGGGCCAGACCAGCAGAACAAAAGCGAGCCAACGCCAAAAAAACACAACACGTAACACACCGTGAATTTAGAATTTCACCCAAGGCGAATCAAGTCCGAACCTGCGATCACCAATAACCACGAGTCCAGCCCAAAGTGGGAGTTTAGATGCGGATTTTTGAGCCAATCAAGCACCGGTTCATCTGTCAATAGATTAATTTATAGATTTTATTTATTTATTTGACGGAAATAAGAAATGCCACAGAGTGCCGTCTTCGGGTGGATGTTCCGCCTGAATAATCTGAAAGAGATATAAAAACATGAGAGTTGCAATCATAGTCTTAGGAATCATTGGGAGTGTCATGGCCTTGGCATTTGGTGCCTGCGCCGGTGCCTGCGCCGGTGCCTTGGGAAGCGAAGGGCTTGGCGCAGTAATGCAGCAAGCTGCAGAGCAAGCTGCCAAAGAGTCCGGAGAGGAAATAAGCGAAGAAGACAAGGCGCAACTGGCAGAGCTGCAGGAAGGCCTTGCGGACGCTGGAGAAGCTGCTTCTACCGTTGGGAACGTGGCAATGTTTGCCGGTGCCCAGGGGATTCTTGGCCTGATCGGCAGTATCATGGCCTTTATCGCGCTTGGCAAAGGCAACAAGGCAACGATTGGCGGCGTGTTGATCCTTATGGCCGTGGTGGTATCGCTTTGGGCGGGTAATTTCCCATCCATCGGGCTATCGAACGTCCTCCAATTGATCGCCGGAATACTGGCGTTTGTCGCCGCACCAGCCGCAGCGGCCGCTGCCGTGGAATAATCGGCTCAACGGTTTCATTCCCCAAGCACCCGATGGACTTCCAGCCCGTTGGGTGTTTTTCTTTTCGCGGACAGTAGATCATGTGGCCGGTCATACCCATTCCCCTCGGGACGCATCCCGAGCAAATCTACACATACTCGCTGTTGATCGCTCTCGGCGTCTGCCACCTGTTCCTCGGGGTGGATGCCGCCGCCCGCAGACAGAAACTGGGCCGGGCTGAATCCAGCAAATACCTCTACTGCCTCGGGCTGGCCAGCGGAGGCGGGTGGGTGCTCGCAATGGTCGTCACTCGATGGCTGTACGGTGGCCATGTGCCGTGGGGCACGGCTGCCGCCATGCCGGGACTCATAGGCGGCGCGGCGATCCTGTTCGTCTCGGCCAAGGCGTTTCACGTGCCACTGAGGGAATATCTCGAATTGACGATTCCGTATCTCTGTTACATGCACGCTTGGGGGCGCTTGGGCTGCTTCATGGCGGGGTGCTGCCATGGCGCACTGACCGACAGCTTCCTTGGCGTACAATTCCCCGCCGACAGCCCGGCGTGCCAACTTTACGGTGTGCAACCAGTGCACCCAACGCAGTTATACGAAATGGGCCTGCTGATCGTGCTTGGCTTGGCCACGCAATTCAAAGTGCCGCCACTCCATCGGATTTGGGTTTACTTGATTGCCTACGGGACAGGGCGGTTTTTCGTCGAGTACCTCCGCGGCGACAACCGTGGAGCGATCAGCTTGATTCCCCCGCTGTCGCCCAGCCAGCACTTGGCCATTCTGTTCGTGATCGCCGGCGGGTGCCTTGCCGTTCGCCATTTGCGCTTGGCCAAGCGGTGACGGAAGGCTACTTTTTTTCGCATGTCCATCTTGAAACGACTTTCCCTTCTCGCCTGGCTTTGTGCCGCCTCGTTCACATCGCTTGGCCTAGCGGCGGAGAAATCTTCCGATAACAAAAAAGCCGATGCAGCGTTCTGGAACTCCGTCTATGCCGAGAACCACGTGCTCGACGTCCAAATCTCGATCACGCGCGAAGCGTGGGACGCGATGCAACCTCAGCGACGCGAACGTCGTCCCGGCGAGGACGCTCCTCGGGTAGACTTCGGCAACCAGTTTCCCTACGCCAAGACGAAGGTGGTCATCGATGGCCTGTCACTCCCGGACACCGGCATGCGCTTCAAGGGGAATTCGTCTTATCGCTTTGCCTCACGCGGACTGAAGCGGCCGTTCAAGATCGACACAAACCGATTCACCAAGGGCCAAAAGCTGCACGGACGCACCAAGCTCAATTTCTCCAACGCCTTCCTCGACTCCGCGTTTATGAAGGAGAAACTCGGCTATGAACTGTACCACGCCGCCGGGATGCCCACTCCAGGCGTCGGCTGGGCCGACGTCACGCTGACGATAGAGGGCTTGGCCAAGAAAAAGCCGCTGGGCATCTACGTGATCATCGAGCAGGTGGATGATCGTTACATCGAGGAAAACCTGGGCAAGGCCTCGAAAGGGAGCCTGTTGATGAAACCGGAGTCGGTGGACGACTGGCGTTATCTGGGGGAGGAACCAAAAGCCTATGAGCGCTACAACATCAAATTGGGAGAAAAGAACGTGGACCAAATCCGGCGCTTCGCCAAGCTACTCAAGCTGATAGAGCAAGGATCGGACGACGAATTCGCCCGCGAGATTGGCAAACGCATGAACCTCGAACAGTTCGCCGGCTACCTCGCCGCGACCTCGATACTCGTGAACATCGACAGCTATATCGGCATGCCGCACAACTACTATCTATTGATGGACAAGGCCGACGGCAAGCTGCGGATGTTGCCGTGGGATCTCAACGAGACGTTCGGTACCTTCACCATGGGACGCTCACCGGAGATGCTGGTCAAATGGGACATTGATCGCCCGTGGATTTCACGCCGCCGCATTGTCGAACGATTGTTTGCGACCGAACAATTCCCAAAGCTTTACAGAAATGCCGTGACCAAGTTGATGAAGAATGATTTCACCGAAAAGAAATACTTTGCCCGCATTGAGGAATTCGAAAAGGCCATTGCTCCGCATGTGAAAAAGGACACCGATGGCCCCGGATCGGAGGGACTCCGGATAGGCATCAACGGCGACAGCGACGGCATCAATCGGGCGGTGAACCGGAGGGTCCTGGCCATCAAACCGTTCATCACCCGGCGCATCGAGTCGGTGAATTCCCAGTTGGCAGGCAAAAGCGAAGGTGAACCAATAGCCGGCCGAGATAAGCGCCGGCGGCCGCCCAATCCCCCCGACGGCCCGCCGAGAGTCACGCAATTGCTCCCGGCAATGGATGCACTGGATAGAGACAAAAACGGCGAGATTTCAGCCCGCGAAATCGAGCAAGCCGTCGCCCGATTAAAGTCGCTCGACCGCAACAGCGACGGAAAACTCGACGAGGTTGAACTGCGCCCAAGCCCTGAACGCCGGCCCCGCTAACCCCGCTCGGCCAAGTCAGATGGATTGTCACGAGCACCCGGCTTGAGGCAGATCGGCGATTGGCCACACGCCTAGAACTTTATCAGCGAACTCGCTTTCAGTGCAGTTTTCGGCGATGCGCTTGGCTGGCTCAGGGAAGTTGAAGGGGGGGCGCGTGAGGTTGAGCGGGCGCCATTGGCCGGTAACGATGTCGTCGTTTCGCTCGGCACTCGGGAAGCTCGTCGTCAGCAGCCACCCGGCCCCGGAGCGGGCGACATTGGCCAGGGCTACGTGCGCGTCGGCAAACGACAGGTGCACGAGACAGTCTCGGCAGAGGACGGCATCGACCTGCGGCAATTTGTCGTGAACCAAGTCCAGTTTACGGAAGCTCACGCCGTCGCGCGCGTGCTGCGCCTGGTTGCATTCGATCAATTCGCCGACCAGGTCGCCGCCTATGTAGTCGATGCCGGCCAGGTCGGCGTGTTGCATCCAGTGAAAATCACCGCAGGGCAAATCAAGCAGCGAGGTCGCGCTCAGCTCCTTGAGCAGTGACGGCAACTCGCGGCGGATTGGCTCGGTTTCCTCCAGCGTCGAGCCGGGGCCGGACACCGACTCGGCCTCGCTCCAGTGGTTCGATTTGTAAATGTGCCGGAAGCGTTCCTCGGCGGTACCGAAGCGCTTGGCCAAGCGCTGGCCGGAACGGCGCTGCAACCAGCGGTACAGTGGTGGGGCGAACCGGCGCAGCGCCTGCTCCGCGGTTTGGCGCAGCGGCTTAGTCATATTCCTTCCGCGAAAAAATCCACATGCCCAGCGTGATAAACCCAGCCGAAGCCAAGCCGAGCACCCACTGCGCTGTCGCCGCCGACACCGGATCAAACAGACTCAGCGCAACGCCGTTCGGCGCAAGGCCGAGCGGCTCGCCGGACTCGTACAGCCAGCTCTTGGC
>JASLKI010000318.1 GCA_030747575.1 Verrucomicrobiota bacterium
AGCGGAGATCGGCTCGGGGTCAGGTGCGGAGGAGAAAAGCTTTGAGACGGGCATGACAGTGATCGGCGGGATGCAACTTGGCGCGAAGGACATGCTCGGGCTTTCGTTCCAACTCGACGGGATCGACTACGACGCGCCCAACATGGTGCACGCCGACATGTCGCCGAAGGAGTTCGCCCAAAAAATGAAGGACCGGGGTGAGTCGTTTTTCACGATGTTCATGCAGTTGTTCATGGAGGGGTTGGCTCAGCAACGGGCGAACAAGCAGGGCGGTGCGAGCGACTTCGCGCTTTTATTCGCGTTTTTTTCCAGCGACCGGGAACTGGCGCTGAAGCGGGTGATGGCACAGCAGTTTGCCACGACGGACATCCTCGACACGCTGGGCGGCGAGAAGGGTTCGACTATTATCACCGAGCGCAACCTCATCGCGCTTGATGTGCTCCGAGAGCAGTTGGTCAAGGGCAAAAAGCGGATCGGGATTTTTTACGGTGCGGGCCACTTGGGGGACATGAGCCGCCGCCTCGTCAGCGACTTCGGCATGAAGTTCACCGGCGAAAAATGGGTTGAGGCGTGGGATCTGCGCTCTAAGCCGAAGCGGCGATCGCGCAAATAGCCTTTGACAGGCGGGGCGGGGGGTGTTGCGATGCGTGGGCATCATTTGAATCATGTTTAAAAAAACTCATTGTCTTGTTTTGTTGGCGGCTGCGTTTTTCTGGAGCCCGGTTGTGGGTCTGGATTTTGTGCAGGCCGAGGAGGAGAACCGCGTTTTCGAGATTCGCACCTACTACGCGAACGAGGGCAAGCTCGACGCGCTGCTGGCACGATTTCGGGATCACACGGTGACTTTGTTCAAGAAGCACGGCATGACTAACGTCGGTTACTGGGTGCCTGCAGACAACAAGGAGAACAAGCTTGTTTACATGTTGGCTTTCCCCAGCCGCGAGGCGAGGAACAAGGCGTTCAAGGCGTTCAGCGCCGATCCCGACTGGCAAAAGGCATACAAGGAATCCACCAAGGACGGCCGCTTGGTGAAGAATATTGTGAACGACTTTCTCTCCGGCACCGATTTTTCAAAAATCAAGTAGCTTGGCCACTATTTTTGAAGAAAACGCGGATGATACCAGTCCGGGTTTTTGGTCTGGGGCGGGACTGTTCCCCGCTTGGCCAAGCGCTTGGCTTGCGCTCGACTTTGGGCTTGCGTAGCCTCTCTTTTTTCACGGAATTGCAATGAATAACAAAACGACTTCTAACGGCGAGACGTCCCGCAGGGATTTCCTCAAGACCTCCTCGAGCGCAGCCGTGGCCAGCGCCGCCACGCTGAGCCTGATTTCACGAGGCACCGCTTACGGCCAGAACAGCGACACCATCCGCGTGGGACTGGTCGGTTGCGGTGGGCGCGGCACCGGGGCGGCGAATCAGGCCCTTTCGGCTGATGACAATGTCAAGTTGACCGCCGTGGCCGACGTGTTCCCGGACAAGGTCGATCGCGCCGTGAACGGCCTCAAGAAACGGCATGAGAAAAAAGTGGACGTCCCGCATCAGTTCGTCGGGCTGGATGCGTACCAAAAGCTGATCGACAGCGGGGTGGATTTGGTGGTGCTCGCGACGCCGCCGGGGTTCCGTCCACTGCACTTTCGCGCCGTGGTCGAGGCTGGCAAGCATTGTTTCATCGAGAAGCCGATGGCCACCGACGCGCCGGGCGTGCGGTCCATCATGGAGTCGGTAAAGATTTCGAAGCAGAAAAACCTGGCGATCGTCGCCGGTTTTTGCTGGCGCTACGACTACGAGCGCCGCGCCTTTTATGATCGCATCCTCGGTGGCGAGATCGGCGACATTCAGTCGGTTTATGCCACTTACCTGACCGGACCGGTCAAGCCGATGCGTCCTGATTCCGAGCGCAAACCGGAGTGGAGCGACATCGAGTGGCAGGTACGCAACTGGTACAACTTCGCATGGCTCGGTGGCGACGGATTAGTCGAGCAGGCGGTGCATAGCGTCGACAAAATCGCGTGGGTAATGCAGGACAAGCCCCCGGTCAGTTGCACCGCCGTCGGTGGCCGAGGCATCCCAAACCACAGCGGCAACATCTTCGACCATATCGAGGTGAACTACTCGTACCCGAAGGGTGTGCGTGCCTTCATGGCCCAGCGCCAGCAACGCCGGTGCCACAATGAGAACAGCGATTATCTGCTTGGCACCAAGGGCCGGGGTGAAATCGCGCGCAGCATCTTCATTGAGAATGCCAAGGGCCGCTGGGGCTACGATGGCAAGAAGGAAAACATGTACCAGGTCGAGCACAACGAACTGTTCGAGTCGATCCGCGCCGGGAAACCGATCAACAACGGTGATCGCATGGCGCTCAGCACGATGATGGCGATCATGGGCCGAACTGCCGCCTACACTGGCAAAGAAATCACCTACGAGCAGATACTCAGCGCGAAGGAGGATCGCTACCCGAAAGACATGAACTGGAAGACCGGAAAGCACACGCCGCCGCCCTTGGCCAAGCCGGGTCTCACGCCTTTTGTTTAAAGCGATGAGCGAGACGACCATCAATCGCCGCGACTTTGGGAAAGCCGGCGGCTTGGCCTTGGCCGCCACCGCGCTGCCGGCGCTTGGCCATGCGGCCGACGACAAGCCACGCCTCAAGTCGCGCATTCTCAAGTCGATCAAGTTTGGCATGTTCAATGAGAAAATCTCCATCGCCGAAAAGTTCAGGTTGCTCAAGGAGATTGGCTACGACGGGGTGGAACTCAACAGCCCGGGCGGCGTGGACAAAAAGGAAGCTCTGGCCGCCAGCCGCGAAACAGGCCTCCCTATTCACGGCGTTGTCGATTCGATCCACTGGGGCACACGGCTCTCTTCTCCGGATGCTAATACGCGCCGGAAGGGGCTCGATGCCCTCAGGACAGCCATCAGAGACACCCACTTGGTCAAAGGTTCAGCGGTGCTTCTGGTGCCGGGTGCTGTTCGCGATGCAGAGAATGAGAATCACCAGCAAGTTTGGGATCGCTCGATCGAGCAAATTCACTGGGCGCTGCCTTTGGCCGCAAAACTGGGCATCCATGTTTTGATTGAGAATGTCTGGAACGGTTTTCTGTACGACCCGAAAGGCGACAACAACCAAACCGCCGAATTGTTGGCCAAGTATCTTGACGAGATCGACAGCCCGTGGGTGGGGAGCTACTTCGACATCGGCAACCACCAGCGCTTCGGCAGGCCCGCCGAGTGGATTCGCACGCTTGGCAAACGGATCGTCAAGCTCGACGTGAAGGGTTGGGGCAAGTCGAACGGCTTTTGCAAGATTGGCGACGGTGACGTCGACTGGCCGGACGTGCGCCGTGCACTTGCGGAGATCGGCTTC
>JASLKI010000319.1 GCA_030747575.1 Verrucomicrobiota bacterium
GCCGGCCCGAAAGTCGCAGCCATGCTCGAGCAACTCCCGGATGCCGAACTGGTGAGCATGGGCAGTTCACTGAAATTCTGCCTCGTCGCCGAGGGTGCGGCCGATCTTTACCCGCGCTTCGTCCCGACGATGGAATGGGACACCGGTGCGGCCCAATGCATCCTCGAGCAAGCCGGAGGCGCCGTCTGTACCCTCGACGGCTACCGCCTGGCCTACGGCCGCGAAGACCTACGAAACCCATCCATCATCGCAGCCGGCCACCCCACAATAGACTGGAAGTCACTGTTGCCGAGTGATTAACCATTATATCCTGCTTGGCCAAGCGGGCTCATTGCAACTTAGAATTATTCCAAGTATTGACGCTGCGCTTGGCCAATGGCACTTTTCGGGTATGGCAACGGACCATCTTCCAAAGTCCGGTGAATACCTCAACAAATGCTTAGCCGAGAAGGGGCTTCGGTCCACTTCCCAGCGGCAACACGTTTTTGAGGTGCTGCTCAGCCAACGCGATCATCCCTCCGCCGAGGAGGTATTCATGCGGGCGAAGCAGTCGAAACCGGAGATTTCCATGGCCACGGTGTACAACAGCCTCGACGCGCTCGTGAAGTGCGGCGTCGTGCGGCAGGTAAACGTGGATCGTGGCGCAACACTGTTCTGCTCCAACATGGGCGAGCATGCGCACTTCTCCTGCGACGACTGCGGCAAGGTTTTTGACATGAACTTGAAGGACCTGCCGCAGGTGCCAGCGGTCGACGTGCCAGGTGAGTTTGAGGTGAGAAAAATCGACATAGCACTGCACGGCCGCTGCACCGGCAAGTGTTCGGACTGTGGACGAAAGGAAGCCGTCGCATGAGGGCCGATACGGATACCATCGATGAGTTTGTCGCAAGCGACTACAAGTACGGCTTTGTCACCGACATCGATAGCGAGTCGCTCGAGCCGGGCCTGGGCGAGGATGCCGTCCGGTTCATCTCCGCCAAGAAGAACGAGCCGGAGTGGCTGCTCGAGTGGCGCCTGAAGGCATTTCGGCACTGGGAAAAACTGGAGTGCCCGACCTGGCCGCACGTGAAATATCCGCCGGTTAATTTTCAGGACATCTCCTACTACAGCGCGCCCAAGAAAAAAGGCGACGGCCCGAAGAGCCTCGACGAGGTGGATCCCAAGCTGCTCGAGACGTACGAGAAGCTCGGCGTGCCGTTGCACGAGCGGGCGCGGCTGGCCGGCGTCGCGGTGGACGCGGTATTTGACAGCGAGTCGATCGGCACGACGTTCAAGGCGGACTTGGCCAAGGCGGGGGTGATCTTTTGCTCGATCTCTGAGGCGGTGCAGGAACATCCCGAGCTGGTGAAAAAATATCTTGGCACCGTGGTGCCGTACACGGACAACTTTTATGCCACGCTCAACTCGGCCGTCTTCAGCGATGGGTCGTTCGTTTACATCCCCAAGGGCACGCGCTGCCCGATGGAGTTGAGCACCTACTTCCGCATCAACGCCGCCAACACGGGACAGTTCGAGCGCACGCTGATCATCGCTGAGGAAAGCAGCCACGTAAGCTATCTCGAGGGCTGCACGGCACCGATGCGCGACGAGAATCAGCTACACGCCGCCGTCGTGGAACTGGTCGCGCTCGACAACGCCGAGATCAAGTACTCGACCGTGCAGAATTGGTACCCCGGCGACGAGGAGGGGCGAGGCGGTATTTACAATTTTGTGACCAAGCGCGGCATCTGTAAATCCAATGCCAAGATTTCATGGACGCAGGTCGAGACCGGCTCGGCGATCACGTGGAAATATCCGAGTGTCATCCTGAAAGGCGACAACTCGATCGGCGAATTCTACTCCGTGGCACTGACCAACAACATGCAGCAGGCCGACACCGGGACGAAGATGGTGCACCTCGGCAAAAACACGCGCAGCACAATCGTCTCCAAGGGCATCTCCGCCGGCCGGGGTCAGAACAGCTACCGAGGCCTGGTGCAGGTCGGCAAAAAGGCCGCCAACGCCCGCAACTTCTCTCAGTGCGACTCGCTGCTCATCGGCGACCGGTGCGGCGCGCATACCTTCCCGTATATCGAGGTGAAAAACACCACCGCCAATATCGAGCATGAGGCAACCACCTCGAAGATCGGCGAGGGCCAGATTTTTTACTGCAACCAGCGCGGCCTCGAGACGCAGGACGCCGTCAACATGATCGTCAACGGTTTTTGCAAGGAGGTCTTCCGGGAGTTGCCGATGGAGTTTGCGATGGAAGCCCAAAAGCTCCTCGACGTCAGCCTGGAGGGCAGCGTCGGCTAAATATTTTTTAAAACGGAATGCTACAGATTAAAAACCTACAGGCGGGGATCGAGGACAAGCCGATCCTGAAGGGAATCGACCTCACGGTGAACGCCGGCGAGGTGCACGCCATCATGGGCCCGAACGGCAGCGGAAAAAGCACGCTCGCCTCCGTGCTCGCCGGGCGCGACGGCTTTGACGTCACCGGCGGCGAGGCGCTTTACAACAGCAACGACCTGCTCGACCTCGCGCCGGAGGAACGCGCCCGCGAGGGGGTTTTTCTCGCGTTTCAATACCCGGTGGAAATCCCCGGCGTGAACAGCGCGTACTTTTTGCGCTCAGCCGTCAACGCGATTCGCAAGCATCGAGGCGAGGAGGAACTCGATGCGATGAATTTTCTCAAGGCCGTGAAAGTGAAGATGAAAGAGCTTGGCCTGGGCGAGGACTTTCTCAAGCGCCCGGTCAACGCCGGCTTCTCCGGCGGCGAAAAAAAGCGCAACGAGATTTTGCAGATGACGATGCTTGATCCGCAACTGGCCATCCTCGACGAGACCGACTCCGGCCTCGACATCGACGCGCTGCGCATCGTCGCCGACGGCGTGAACCGGCTCAGGCGCGACGACAACGCGCAGGTCGTCATCACGCATTACCAGCGGCTGCTCGACTACATCGTGCCGGACTTCGTGCACGTGCTGCACGACGGC
>JASLKI010000320.1 GCA_030747575.1 Verrucomicrobiota bacterium
GGGTTATCGAGCAGGCCGGTGATGGTGGTCTGCTTCCATGCCTTGAGTGGGGCGGTGTAACCGGCGGTAGGTCCGGTGGGGTGAGGCGGCCAAAAGAATTCTATTTCGATTTTTTTTCCATCCTTTCGCTCTACCAAGCGATCCTGGGGTAAATCGTCGGGGCTGATTGTCTCGTTCGGATCAAAGGCTGACAACTGAATCTCCTCGGTCTTGACCGACTTGTAGGTTGGCTTGCCCGTTTGCCAGTCGATGGACAGATTTTCCAAGGGTTTCGAATAGTTTGCCTCCAGATAAATCGGAAGCTCACCAACAAACACGGCCGGCGAATTCCGGTCAGGTAGCCAACGTGGGATGACGAGCGACATCTTGTACCTTGTGATTTCCCCGTCGCGACTTTCCTGCCATTGATCCACCAGCACAGTTTCGTTGCCGCGCTTTCCAGTGCTGAAACGATGCTTGGGCCAGCCAGCGATGCCATCCTCCACCACCAGCGTCTCCCCATCGACCACCCGTGTCCAATCGGCCGCATTTATGAGTGAACTCTTTTGGCCGGTGGTCTCCAACACACGGCTGGCCGCGTCGATGTTCCAGATGGATTTCAGCCGGTGATAGGCGAACACCCCGCCACCACCCGTCTCGCCCTGAAACAAACGCAAAGTCGCCCGTCCGCCGGCAAGTATCGGTGTTGGATCAGTCAACGCCTTCGGCTGCGGCAACTCTCGGACCTGCTTCACCATGATCCAGTCTGGATCCACCTTTTTGTACTCAAAATCGAGCGTGTATTTCTTGCGATCAATAGCGTAGCGCGAGAACCCGGGTGCGATTTTCTCCAATAACTTGTGCAACGTCTCGTAATCGCTCTTCCAATCCATCACATGGTCACGGCCAACCTGCAACAAGCTCGATCTTTTCTTAAAAGTGGGCGTTCTACCGGTCGACCCGGATGACGACTTATAGAAAGAGATGTTCACCTCCTCCGGTACAGCAGCAGAATCCGGGTTGGCCACACTTGTAGCACCGACCTGCGTCGACAAATCGGTCCACATGTTGAACGAGCCTGCGGAGTAGGAGTTATAGTCGCTGACGGCCACCCCGTTGGCCAACTCGATCTCGTCTGGAAATGAGTGATGCACAAGGATCGCCATGCCGACATCATCCTCGTCCACACCGAAACGCCTCCGCTCAAGGTAGGCGTTGTGGTTGTAAAAACTGGCATACACACGCTTGATCGCCCGGAACACACCGCGCTCTTCTGACTTTGAACTGTCGCAGCCACACGGGCCGTCGGTGTCGTCATCGGTGTCATCGAGCAAACAGCCGCTGTAGCTGTCATAAAGTCCCGCGCCGGTGAAGTGGCGACTATCCTCGATGTTGGTCGAACTGCGGAAACGAATCTTCTTGGCGCGATCGAATGGCGTTAGAGCAGCAATGATTGCCTGCCGCTGGCTCTCAACAAATTCACCGTCACGAATCAAATCACGAACTGTTTTCAGGGCATCAGCCAAGTCGGATTGCAAGCCGGACTGATGTGCCTTGGCCAAGCGCGCGTCAATCTCATGGCGCATCGAATTGTCGTTGGCCAATCGCTGCTCCATGAACTCATCCCAAAGATCAAACGTGATTGCAATGGCCGGATCGGGCGAGTTTTCGGGAATCAACTTTCTCAACAAACTAAACTTGGCCGCCTTGCCACCAACCAATTCGCTGTCGCTTGGCTTGATCTGGTTCATTGCGAGCGTGTATGTATCGGCCTTTTCCTTGGACTCAAATCCCAGCTCTGGCGGCGCCTTGTAGTCGGCGACCGCTTGACGAAATGACTCCGGCAAATCGTCCTCAAGGGTCACCAGTTTCGCCGAGCCAGACGTCGAGCTGTTGATCCCGCCGCCGGCCGAGGTTCGCAACATCACCTCGCGACCAGCAAGGCTGAGAAGTTCCTCGCGCGTGGCTGCAGTGCCCTCATAGTAGAATGGTATCCCGAAGTTTTTAGCCAAGATCGCCACGTGTGAATTGGGCGTCGAAGGATTCATTGCCACGATACCTGCAACCCTCCGAATCTCTGCAGGCACATGATCGGTGAGTAGGATGTCATCGCTGGTCAGATCGCCATTGCGAAATGCCTCGGTGATTTTGTCGCCCTTGACGAACACCAATCGGCCCATCGCCCACCCGAACGAGTAAATGGCATCAGAGCCAGTTTCCCAGCGCTGCGCTGAGACAACCGGAACATTGCGTTGCACGAGATACTCCGCCACCGCGCCGCTACCGTCCGCCTGCTCGTACGTGGGCATATAAAGCCCGCGCAATGTCCCCGGCTTGTCTATCTCACCGTCAACGAGATGGTAAATAAAGTGAACCATCGGCGCTGGGAGCTTGTCCTGTCCGACGAGTTGGATGGCGTACTCGCTGTTTTTCTCGGAGAACAACACCGCGCCCATCACCGCGCGACGGCCGGCGTGATAGAGTGTCACGCCGTCGAACGCCATATGCGTCATGTCGTCGAACTCCGGCACGTGCGCGGTGCCAAAGTCGTAGTGAAATTTCAGCTGGTTGCCGTTCTGAAAATAAACCGTCGTCAAGTCATCCATCAGCACGGTGAACTTCACCCATTGCGTCTCCTTGGGCACCTTCGTGCCTGGCGGCACCCATGCGCCGCCTTCAGACGCCTTGAACTCGACGAGAAACTTGTCGCTCGGCAGGCTGAGCTTGTTTTTCCAGTTGGCCGCCGCGCTGAGCTTGGGCGGCGTGCTCTCTACCAGTTGAAAAAATCGCTGGCTGGCGGCCAAGCGTTCGCTAAAGCCGAGCGACGTCTCCGTCGTGGCTGCTACCGGGAACCAGTTGGCCAAGTCGTCGGAAAACATGAGCGCCCCAACCTGGCCCTGGTCAACGCCGCTGGCCGTGATGGTCGCCTCACCGGGAGCTTGGCCAAATGTCACGCTCAACTCAGACGCCCCAGGGAACACGCAACCGACCCAGAAAAACAATCCACTCAACCAAGTTGTGTAGAGTTTAAAACCTCGAAAACTAGTGAATCCCCTCATAGCGGGCGAAAAAATACCATGACTTAAAAATCTGTCTATTGATTAATATAATTTTATGAACTTCCAGCCCAGTCAACGGGTTAACGTTTCAAAAATGAGAAAATAACCGGGTTTTTTGAGTGAACGCGAACCAACGCAAACTTGAGGGTCAAACGCAGAGGATCCTCACGAGCCGGCGAGGGGCTCGAGCGGGTGGCGAGTGAGGTCTTTCAACTGCTTGCGCTCGGCGAGGAGCTTGGCCAATTGC
>JASLKI010000321.1 GCA_030747575.1 Verrucomicrobiota bacterium
AAAATATGGCGGGTCGGCCTCATGGGCCACAACGCCACCCCGGCCAACGTCAAACGCTTCCTCGACGCGCTTTGCCAGTGTCTCGGATAAGAGCAAGCGCTTTGCCAAGTGGCTTCAGTGCATCTCGACGTCGCAGGTGCCGAGCCCGCCCCGGTAGTAGTTGAACTGGACGTTCGGGTGGTCAGCAAGCAGCGACATCGGCACGCTGCTGTCGGTGATGCCATTGGAAATCATCAGCGCCGTGAGCCGTTGGCCAAGCGGGTTGTCGTGCGCGCCGGCGTGCCAGATGCTGACCTTCTCCGACTGCCATGTTTCGATCGGCCCCACGGTGACGGCGCGTTGCGGCACCATGGTGATGTTGCCGCCGCCAGAGGTGCGGGCGTTTTGCGCCAGCGTGATCGGGTGCAACTCGACCACGCGCGTGGCGAGTTTGCGGTATTCCTCCGGCGTCAAAGGTGCATCGGTATACTCCCCCTCGCGTCGCAGCGGATCGTTGAACGCCCAGTGCTTGATGTCGCCCTGACCACCCTGCATGACCGCGCAGCGAACGCCGTCCCAGCTTTCTCTATAGGCCGTCGTGTCGACCTTGGGAAAATGCAGATTTTTCTCCGGCATTGTCTGGCCAGGCAAAATCCGGTCGAAACACAGTTCGCGATCCGCCCGCTCGAATGACAACGGGTGGTCGGTCGGCACTTCGCGGCCGTCGTCACCAACCCATTCATCCATGCCCCAGAAATGCGAGTATTGCAGCGACAGGCCAAGCTCGTTGACCAAGCGGGCGACAAGTGGCAGTTGCTCGGTCGGCCCGATCGGCCCGCAGATGCCAACCGGATTATCCGCAGTCGCCTCACGCCATGCATGGATATACTCAAGCGCCTCGGCCAAATAGAAATCCTCCAGCGTATCGTACATCACGACGCGAAAGCCGGGACGCGACAATTGCTGGATGTCACTTGGCGTGAGCCCCGCTGCGTCACTGATGAGGTCGTCCTCGAGCGTGGTGTAGTCCCACCAGTCGGGAGCGATGGAACTGAGCTTTCGCGGCATGGATTATCGGGCGCCCCGGTTGATCGGCTCGTCCACCACGAGTTGACCCGGGAAGGCACCCGGCTTGGAGCGCGACTTGAGTCGCTTGTTCTGTGAGTTACCCCTTGGCTGGTTGAGCGGGATAAACATCCCACCGCTCTCGGCAAGCATTCCGTACAGCTTGTTTTCCATCTCTCGAACGACCGGTTTGAGCTTGGAATCGGCGATGAGGTTCTTGGTTTCGCCAGGGTCGCTGCGTATGTCGTACAACTCGTCGGTGTCCCAAAGTCCGTAGTAGGTGATGTACTTGTAGCGATCGCCGCGCAACGCAAACACCGTGGGCGATTGAGGGAAGTTTTTCTCCCAGTAATAGACGTAGAGAAAATAGTCGCGCCACGAAATGTCCTTGCCTTGGCCAAGCGGGATGAAGCTTTGGCCGTCCATGTAGCTGGGCGTCTTGATGCCGGCAGCCTCGAACACAGTCGGGGCGATGTCGATGTTGGCGACGACCTCCTCGACCACTTGGCCGCCCCCGAAGAGCGCCGGGCACTGCATCACCATCGGCACGCGGATGGAGGTCTCGTAAGCGACCCGCTTGTCGATCAGACCGTGTTCGCCGAACATAAACCCGTTGTCGCCCATGTAAATCACCAGCGTGTCGTCGTGCACGCCCATCTCCTTGAGCGTCTTGAGCACCCGGCCAATGCTGTCGTCCACCGCGAGAAACGCCTCACAGTAATCCTTGTAAAACTTCTCGACATCGATGCCGCTGTGGTACGCGAAGTCGACGCCGTGCCAACTGTTACGCTGATCCTTCAGCCAACGCGGCTTGCCGTCGTAGTTCGCCGGCGAGTCGGCCTGCGACCTGGGCGGCACAACTTCCGCACCGGCATACGTGCCGCGATGCCGATCGGCCGGCGTGAACTGCGCGTGCACCGCCTTGTGAGAAAGGTACATGAAAAACGGCTTGTCCCGCTTGCGGCTGCGCAGCCAGTCCACCGCGTAGTCGGTCAACTCGTCGGTGATGTACCCTTTCTGAGGCACCTTTTTGCCGTTGACGTTGAGGCCGTTGCGCGACGGTTGATACGTGCCCTGACCGCGAAAGCTCACCCAGTGGTCGAACCCCGGCCGGGGCTGGTCGGTGCTGCCGCCCATGTGCCACTTGCCGATGTACGCCGTCTCGTAGCCGGCCTTCTGCAAATGTTGCGGAAAGAACACCGTCCCGTCCGGCACGAGCCGGTTGTTGTCGATCACCCGGTGCTTGTGCGTGTAAAGCCCGGTGAGGATCGACGCCCGACTCGGTGAACAAAGCGACGTGGTCACGAACGCATTCTTCAGGTGCACACCGTTCCGGGCCATCGAGTCGAGGTGCGGCGTTTTCAAAAACGGATGCCCCATGAAGCCCATCGCGTCGTAGCGGTGATCGTCGGTCAGGATAAAAACAACGTTGCGCGGCTTGGCTTCAGGCACTCGCTCTATGGCCAGCTTGTCGTCAGCAATCACCTGCCCAAGCGCAGCCAAGGCAACCACAGCGGAAAAAAATATTCGGATGTTTTTCATGGTAAAAAGGAAACGGCTACAACGCCGCAGTTCAGCAGGGGAGTGTGGCTCCGCCGCTCCGCCCTGTAAAGCCGGAGTGCGGCTAATTGCGGTGGAGGCGCCAAAACTGAACGCGCCCTCCTGCCCGCAGGAAGGTGGACACCGTGCCGCCATTGCCAACCACCGTCTCGACCGTCTCCCAGCTTTCAAGGTCGGATGATTTTTGCAGTAGAAACTCATCGCCGTCGGTGCCCTCCCACTCGATCTCCACAGCGCGATGTATGCCGATAAGTCTGCCTGTGGCTTCCCCGCTACCGCCACCCTCCCCAACAATCACAGGATCATCGGTTGGATTCTTTTTAGGCAAGCGCGTGGCTAACTCGATATCCAGTTCATCCACGTCCACGTCCTCAAAGATTTTCTGGAAGCCATCGATAAAATAATACTGCGTGCCACCCTTTTCGGCATAAGCGCGAATCGACACATAGTAGTTCATCCGCGTTTTGCGCTCGGCCGAGAAATGAACGTCGAGCAACGAGTGCGCCTTGGTGCTGAGATCAAGGCCTTTGAACTCCACCTGGTCCACCAGCGTCGCCGGCGCATCGGCGAGCCACGGATCGTACTCATACAGCCGAGCGTCCACATAGATACCAAGCATCTTCTGCTTCGTCAGCGGGAAGGTCAGGTTCACATCCGCCTCGAGCGGCGCCGCATGCAGCTTGGCCAAGCCGGCTGCAAAGAAGGCTACAAATAAAAATAATCGCATATTCATCGTCGCAGAGAAGCCAGGCCCACCGAAGCGTTACACCTCATCGAGGGGCGCTGTTGCGTCACCGAAGGTTTTTTTATGGACGTCCATTTTGTCCATCATGCTGAGAAAAAGGCGGGACATTTGGCGGTCGGGCTTGCCGAGGTAGTCCAAGTTCTGGCCGCCCTTGATCCGGCCGCCGCCTCCACCGAGCATCACGACCGGGAGCTGGTTGGCGTCGTGATGGCCGTTGACCATGCTGGAGCAGAGCATCAGCATCGTGTTGTCGAGCGCGGTCCGTTCGCCCTCCTGTATTTTATCCAGTCGTCCGGCGATGTAGGCCATTTGCTCGAGGAAAAACTGGTTCACTTTCAACCAGTCGTCCGTGTCGCTGTGCGAGAGCAGGTGATGAATCATGTAGTCCACGCCAAGGTGCGGGAAGCGCAGCGTGCCGTGGTCGTTGTTCAGCTTGAGCGTGCAGATGCGCGTGGTGTCGGTCTGGAATGCCAGCACGAGCAGGTCGCTCATCAGCCGCATGTGCTCGACGATGTCCTGCGGGTAGCCGTCCCGCGGGCGCGGGATGTCCGGCTTGGCCAGGGTGGGCCGCCAGCCCTGCAGTTCGCCGCGTTTGCCGGCGCTCTCGATTCGTTGTTCGACTTCGCGGACGGAGTTCAAATATTCGTCGAGCTTTTGCTGGTCGAGCCGGCTGATGTTGCGGCGCAGATCCCTCGCGTCGGACAGCACAGCATCGAGCACGCTTTGGTCGCCGGCTTGCGCCTTGTTTTTGAACATCTCATCAAACGCCAGCGCGGGATAGACCTCGAGCGGCGTCGGCGTAGTCGGGCTGCTCCACGAGATGTGAGAGCTGTAGAGCATCGAGTAATCCTTGTGCACCGAGGGGTTCGCCTTTTCGCAGCCGAGCACGAGGCTCGGCAACTTGGTGCGGTGCCCGATGTGCCGCGCCACCAATTGATCGACGCTCGTGCCGGACTGGATCCGCCCACCCGGTGCCAACGGCGCACCGGAGAGCAGGTTGCCGGTTTGCGAACTGTGGATGTTGCCCTTGAGCGCCTCGGCATTGTACAGGCCTCGGATGAACACCATCTTATCGCGAAACTCGTTAAGCGGCGTGAGCACCTTGCCAAGCTTCATGTCGGTACCCTCCCCCTTGGCCCACCATTCGTCCCGGTGATAACCGCAGCCGGAAAACAGGATGGCCATGCGCGTCGGCGCCTCGCTGGCCTTCGTCGCGGCGAGGCGGGTGTCACCCCATACGCGGCGCGATTCCATCCACGGCAACGCCATTGAGGCGCCCAGCCCTCGCAGCATCGTGCGGCGGGAGAGTTGGTAACGCATCTTGTTCATATCGAGTTCAGTCCTTCGGTTCATGCTAAATTGGTTGCGGTCACAATCAATCCTCATCTTTGGCCAAACGCCCTCGGATTTTGCGAAACTGCTCGCTGGTGACGATCGCCTCTACCGCTGCGCTGAAACGGAAGTCATTTGCCTCCAGTCGCTCCTGCATTTCTTCGAGCAACAGAAAGTCGGATAACGCCACTTCGCGGCCAAGCGCGTAGCCAAGCAGTTTGCGGCAGAATTGCTCCAGCACATCGTCGAGCCGATCGGTGGCCAAGTGGTGTCGCAGTCCGTCGATGCCCTCGACGGCCGTGCCGTCCTCGAGCCTGGTTTTCGTGTCAACCGCCTTCGGCCGAAACCGCCCGATGGCGTCGTACTGCTCCAGCGCAAAGCCAAACGGGTCGATAAGTTTGTGGCACTTGACGCATCCGGGGGTTGAACTGTGTTGTTCAATCAACTCTCGCGAAGTCAGCCCTTTTGGCACGCTCTCCGGCAACTGCGGCACGTTGGCCGGCGGCCTCGGCAGGCGCTCGCCAAGCAGCGTCTCGTAAACCCAGTTGCCGCGCAGGATCGGGCTAGTCCGTGACGCGCCGGAGTTGGCCGCCAACACCGTGGCCAAGCCGAGCACGCCGCCGCGCCCCCTGGCCTGCACGCCATCGACCCGCCGCCACTCGCTTCCGATCACGCCGTCGATTCCGTAGAGCTTGGCCAAGCGCTCGTTGAGAAACGTGTGATCGGCGCTCAGCAAATCCAGCACCGGGCCGTCGTTGCGAAACATGTCCTCAAAAAACCGAATCGACTCCTCGTACATCGCGCCACGCAGTTCCGGGAACGTCGGATAAAGCTTCTCGTTCTTGTCGTCATTTTGGTCGAAACCGCGAATGTGCAGCCACTGGCAGGTGAACTGCTCAGCCAGGCGCCGCGTGCGCGAGTCGCGCAGCAGGCGCCGCGTCTGCGCGAGCAACGTTTTGTCGCCGGTCAACT
Organism: Verrucomicrobiota bacterium; assembly: GCA_030747575.1. Classification (GTDB taxonomy): domain Bacteria; phylum Verrucomicrobiota; class Verrucomicrobiia; order Limisphaerales; family UBA1096; genus UBA1096. Next base: position 5,654 of record JASLKI010000321.1, read on the forward strand.
CGCCGGCGGCGGCTACGCGGCGCAGTTCCGCATCCGGCAGCGACGACCACAGGAAGTAACTCAGCCGCGTGGCCAACTCGGCGTTTGTCACCGCCACCGACTTCGCGCCACCACCCGCTTTCTCACGGCGATACAGAAACGTCGGCGAGGTCAGCACCCGGGCGATCGTCAATTGAATCGCCTTCTCGTGCGGAATCTTGCGCTCGCGCAATCCGCGATACAACGCCCGCAATACCTCCTGCTCTTCACCACTCAACGGCCGCCGCCACGCGCGCCCCGCAAACTCCAGCACACTGTAAAGATGCCTCGGCTCGTCCGCCTCGAGGCGTTCACGAAAGGCCGCAACCCTTTTCATCAGCGGTTCCCTGTACGGCTTCCACGCGATGACCAGATCCGGTCGGTCCTGAGTCGAGAACTCAACGATCTGCTCGTACGCGACCTCCACCTTGAACGGCTCCCTGGTAATGTAGAGCAACTCGTCCCAAAGCCGGTCGAGTTCCCCCTTTTGCTCGTCGCTGAGCATGAGCCGTTGCAGCGGCTCGTCCTCGCGAAAGTACAGCGCCAGCGTCACCACCTCGTCCACCGGCACAATTTTTGGGTAACAAATAGACGCCGGAAACAGGTCGCGAAAATCGTCCAGGCCAGCCTCCAACCGCTTCTCCGCTGCGCTGTTAGCGGCAACGACAATCGGCCGTCCCGGTGAGAGCCCGCGCGGTTGCGGCTTGGCCAAGCCGGCCGTAATTTGGACGCTGCCTTTCTGGCCGTGCTCCGGGTCGAGTTCACCGGAGAGCACCAGCGTACGGCCCTCGGCCAACTCCGCCGGGATGCGCAGCTCGACAATCGCCGGAGCCTGCACGATTAGGTCCGCCGTGACCACCGGCGAGCCAAGCGGATGTTTCCCGAACCGCTCGTCCGGCACGATCGATTTAAGCACGTTGCCATAGCGCCGCGGCACCGTGATTTTTTGGAGATGCTTGAACAACATCGCGTCGGGCGAACCCAGCTTGGCCGGTGCCCTGCCGGTGGCCAGTGCCTCAATGCGCCGGGCCAGGCCGGTTCGCTTGGCCGCGTCCGTCTCCGCCTTCCAACTCGCCAGCAGCGACCCGGCCGGTGCCGTCATTGAGCCGCCGGACGCCCTGGTCACGTCCGCGATGTTGCCGCTGAAAAAAAGCCAAACGCCGGCGTTGCCATGACTGTCTTTCTGTGGATTGCCCTCGAGAATGTTCCCGGAAATATCCTCGGCAATATCCCACATGCGCCGGCCGCCGCCGGTCTCGGTGATGCTCATGTCAACGTGCGTCAGGTCGCACGAGTGGTTGCCCTGCCTCGGCCCGATGGCGAGTTGGATCACTTCGCCTGCCCGCACCGACACGGTTTTGGCGGCCAACTCCGACGAGCCGTTCACTCCGAAATCGCCGTGCCCGAGATTGACCACCCTGCGACTGTCTCGATGCTGCACCCACCACTCGACGCCGTTGCCGCAACCGTGCGCGTCGGCGATCCTGGCCGACACCGACACGATGCCATCGATCGGGCTGCGCCAGCCAACCGCCACGTACTGCGTCGGCGACGGGTGCGCAACCACCGCATGCGGCCGTGCGGTGCCGGGGATGCGCACTTCAGTATCGGACGAGTTAGCCGCGACGGACGGCGTGCTTAAGGTTCCCCAGCCGTTCACAAATTCGTAACCGCCACTCTTCAGCATTTTCTGGGTGAACAACCCGTCAATCGTCACCGGGCCGCCGGGGCCAAGCGCGAGGTAATCGAGCCAGGCCGCCAGCATGTCGGCATCCACCCCGTGCCGTTTGGCTAGGTCGTCGATGTCCGGCTCGTCGCCAGTGGCCTCCGCGGCAGCGGCGAGGAACTTGGCTGTATTGGCCAGCGTCTCGCGGCGCAGCTTGTCCAGGCGCCCGGCCAAGCCGGGCACGTCGCGCATCGGGAGATCCACCTTGCCGCCGCCGACCAGCCGGGGGTTGCGCCAGCGAACAAAGTCGTTCTCGCTTCCGTCGCCGGCATCGCTGGCAACAAGGTGCACCACCACGTCGCTTCCGTCCGCCGGCGGCTGGAGTTCCAGGCTGAAATCCACGCTGGATTGCGTGATGCTTTTCGGGTTCATCCAAGCGGTTGGCCCGCCCTGCCGACCAATGTGGCCGATCGGGTCGAACCGCCACAACGCCTGCTGCCACCGTTGCACTACATCGACGATCGGCTTCGGGTTGTCATCCGCTGCCGCCCGCCAGTGCGCGCGAATGTTGTTCAGCAGAAACGAACCGGACGGGGCGTCGGCGCGGGTTAGCATCGTCCAAAGCGAATCGAGATACTTCGCGTTAAGCCCGCGCGTGCGCGCAACCGCCGCGACCGACTCGCCGCCCTTGGCTAACGCGTCGTGATCGGCAAGCGTCGCGGCAAAATAGGGCTCGAGCGGAATGCTGCCGTTCCGGTTGATCACGTTCGCCTTGGCCTCAGCGGAGTCGTCCCAGTTGTCACCGGCGTTGATGCGAACCGCCACGTACTGGGCATAAAAATTCTGGATTTGAGCCATCAACCCGTC
>JASLKI010000322.1 GCA_030747575.1 Verrucomicrobiota bacterium
CCGTTGCCCGGGCCGCCCTTGTGCCACATATCGTAATTGCCTAGGTCGGACGATATTCTGTTCCAGCCAATAAAAATACCGCGGTGGTGGTTAAACAGACCGGCTCCTTTGCCCTCTTTATCCACACCGGGATTGGTCACCAACTCGCCGCCACCGCCGAAGATGTGCAGAAACGGCTTGATCTGGCCTTCGCCGTGGACTAGTCGGGCGACTAATTTGCCGTCCTGCAACACATCGACCGCCTTGCCTGGGCCAAGCGGATTGGGCTGCTCGACGACTTTCCAGTCGGCCGTAGCCAATGGGACAGTGGCAACAAACGCCAAACCGGCGATGAGCTTGGTAAGTGAATTGAAATGAATCCGAGTCATGGCTGAGATACCCAATAATTTGGGTGGTGGATTATACGGAAGCCCCCGCCGCTTGGCGATAAAGAACCGCTGCCTGGCCAAACGCAGAAAAATCATCCCGGCTAGTCCGAGCGGGGGCAGCGGTCACCTCGGTTGCCGCCGCGCGAACCTCCCGGACGAACCTGGTCATTCTCGCGGCTACGCCCCGGATCGCGCATGACTCATGCGCGAAAAACGACCTCAGCTTCACGACGGCTGGCGAAACTGTGGCATTACAGATTCTTTGTCTCAATCAGGTGACAATTCTAGCTGCGAAAATTTGCTGTTTACTCTTCCGGGGCTTTTTGGACTTCCGGGCCTTTGTCGCCCTGCAATTCTTTCACTGCAGCAGCGGCAGCTTTGACTTCGCCTGCGTTGCCAAGAATGGTGAAGTCCAGCTCAAAGGTGCGCGACTGTCCCGCGCCAAGCTTGGGCACCCGTCCATATTTGCGCTCGTAGCTGCGGTTGTGCGGGAAGCCGGTGCCCGGCTCGATGCCGGTCACGTAGCCGGTCGTCTCCGCCGCCGTGTTTTTCCACTGGGTGAGGTACGGCAGTTGCGCGACCGGCCAACGAACCGTCACGCCGCGGTCGCCGGCCGGGTTCACCAGCACCGCCGTCGCGTTGCCGTCGCTGTCGGCCTTGGGGTAAATCTTGTAAACCTCCTCGGTGAAGCCCTTGGTCGGCGCGGCGTAAACCGCCTGTTGACCGATCGCCTTGGCGGCGTTGGCGTTGAACGGAACAATCTTCTCCGAGGCCGCAAGCAACTTCGCTCCTTTCCCAAGCAGCGGCCGGCCGAAGTTCGCGTGGTAAATAATCTGGAACTCCTCGTCGTACGTGCCGTTGTTCGTGAGCACGTCGCGGATGCGAAACGCTCCCGAGCCCGGTACCGTGCTGATCTCCGTCCAGATTTCGAGGTTCGGCCCGTAGAAGGAAACCTCGTGTGCGCGGCCCCGGATGCGGATGCGATACGGTGCTTCCCTGTCCACCGCCACGATTACCTCCGACGCCGGGATGTTACCGATCTTGCCGTGCAGCGTCAGGTCCATCACCGCCTCATCGCCGACGTTGTTGATGAACTTGTCCTCGCCAGGATGCCCGGCGAACGACAAGCCGCAGCGCACCAGCCACTCGTTGAAACCGTCGAGCCAGCCCAGGCCGCCCCGATCGTGCAGGTTGATGTAGCTTGGGTGGACGACCTCCTTAACCGGCGAATTCCAGCCCAGACGCACGTCACCCAACTTGACATCGAGCACGCTCATACCGCGGGTCGGGATCACGCGAAACTGCAGCCTACCGTTGTCCACCTCGATCAGATCGACTCCCTCCTGCTTGCCGCCGTGCAGAGTGCGCTTGTTTATCGACCAGCGGGCGTCGCCCCTGTGGCCCGGGAGATCGGCGCTCGTCAGTTGCCAGCTCTCTGCGTGCGTGTCGCGCTTGGCACTTGTCAAAACCTGATAGTGTGTAGCCGCCTGTGCCGATGCCGCGATTGTCAACAAACCGATTGAAAATAAATGTTTCATGGTGCGGGCGGAGAGTAGCGCCCGCCCGAGAATTGCCAAGCGCCAACTCTTGGCCGACACTCCCGCCGTCGATTTATCGCCATGATTATCAGAATTATCTTTTGCCTGTTCCTCACCTTGGTTGCGTTATTCTGCGTGTTCGGGTTTTTGGCAACGTTTGAGCCGCTACCCACCCAAGTGCAATGGACTTGGCGCGCGATTTATGGACTAATATTCATAGGCAACATAGCCGGTCTCATTCACTTGATTCGGGTGATTTTTAGTCGCTGATTTGTTACCGCTTGGCTAGGCAACTCGGAGGTTGCATCGCCGCTTGGCCAAGCGTAGCTTCCCGCCAGATGAAATCGACCAACCGCCATTCTCTCCGCCGTCAGCGCTTGGCCAAGGGATTCACGCTGATCGAGTTGCTCGTTGTGATCGCCATCATCGCGATCCTCGCCGGCCTGCTCCTCCCGGCGTTGGCCAAGGCCAAAAACAAGGCCACCGGTGCCTACTGCATGAGCAACCACAAGCAGCTGCAGCTCTGCTGGACCATGTACGCCGGTGACAACAACGACAGCATGCCGGAAAACTCACAACTCCCCGGCGGCGGCAGCCGGGCCAGCTGGTTTAGCCAGGGACCAACGTGGCTGCACGGCAACGCATGGACAGATATCGACGACAGCAACATCCGCAAGGGCGTCCTGTTCAAGTACAACGACTCGTCCGGCATCTACAAGTGTCCCGCCGACAAGTCGACTGTCAATGACGAGGGCAAAATCCCGCGCGTGCGCAGCGTGTCGATGAACATGTATATGAACTTCCGGTCCAGCCCAGAAGATGGGGATTACAACAAATGCTGGCATAAGGCCAGCGACATCAAAGACCCCTCCGCGTCGGATGCCTTCGTATTCATCGACGAACACACCAAGAGCATCCAGCAAAGCGCCTTTGGCGCGAACGCCGGCACATGGACGCTGTTCGGCACAGCCAAGTGGACGTGGATCAGTTTCCCGGCGACCCGACACAACAACGGCACGGTGCTGTCGTTCGCCGACGGCCACGCCGAGTCATGGCGCTGGGTCGAGAAGAAGACAATGGAGACCGCAGCCAAAACGATTCCATGGCTCGTTCTGCAGCCGGGCCAACGCGGCGGCGATCGCGATCTTCAGCGCCTCTTCAACGCCATCCCCCAGACGATCCCGGTGAAGTAGGGAGAGGGTTTTCAAGTTTCCGATTGAGTCCTCGCGTGAGGCTGCTTGGCCTGACGCTCAACCCATCAGCTTTTGCCGATGCAATACAGGCGGCTGTTCGTGCGGATGAACAGGCTGCCGTGCGCGACGGCAACGCTGGCGCGGGTCTGATCGTCGCCCGCTTCCCCCATCTCGGCCCGGTGCAAGATCTTGCCGCTCTTGGCGTCAATGACATGCACAGTGCCCGCGTGGTTCATCACGTACAATTTGCCATCCGCTCCGGTTGGAGAGCCCCGGAAGAGCGGGCGGCTCTTCAGGTCGACCGCCCACTTGGCTTTTCCGGTTTTCGGCTCGATCCGGGTAAGCATCTTGTCACGCCCCTCGCCGTACAGCACAAAAAAGTCGTCCTGATAAAACAACGGCGTGCAGACATCGCTGCTCACGCCGTCGCGGCTGCCCTCACTGTGCCACAGCATGCCGCTGCTGCTGACGTCGCCCTTAGCGCCGGCTTTGAGCGCGTACACCGGCGCGCGCTTGGGCGCACACGCCAACACCACTCCGGCACCCGCCACCGGCGAAGGCACCAGCCGCCAGTGGCCGATGCGCGTCGGGTTCCACGTACCCCAGCGCCAGAGTTCCGCGCC
>JASLKI010000323.1 GCA_030747575.1 Verrucomicrobiota bacterium
GGTTGAGTGTGGCCGATTCGCCAAACAGCCAACTGATGGTTGCGCCGTCCTGAAAGAGGGAGTTCATCCATGGGTACGGATGCGGGTTGGACGGCGGCGTGGAGCCGTATACGGTGTTGCAGCCAGTGTGCGCGCCCATGAGCATGACACTCATGCCGTTCGCGTGCCGGCCGTCGATCGCCTGCAGGTCTCGGTGGTTGAAGGCGTCCTGCCGCAGCACGGCGCAGAGGGCGTCGACGATTTCCTGATCGCTGATCTCGCCGTGCTTGGCCAAGCGCTTGGCTGTGTCGTCGTCGTTCTCGCCACCCAGGCCCATGATCGAGTGGGCGACGGACCAGGTGTACCACTTGTATTCTTCCTCGCTCCGTGCCTTGAGCGATTGCAGCTTGGCCAAGCCGTTGTTTTCCAACTCGGTGGCTGCTTCGCGGAGGCGCTTGGCCTTCTTATGGTAGAGCGGGCGCATGTACGCCTCGGTGACGGAGGCCACGGCGCGCAGCACGCTCTTCTCACCGCAACCGGCGCAGGCACCGTCGCCGCTGACGAGCGCCTCGTAGTTGCGCCGCACCATGAGGTGGTTGCGCAACGCTGCCTCGCGGGAGTCCTCCGGCGTGTCGTCGTTGTACAGGCCGAGAAACTTCTGGCTCGTGTCCGGCAACAGTCGGCTGAAGACCTGCGCGGTGGCCAGTTCGGCGTTGAGCTCCGGCGTCTCGCGGGTCATTCGCAGGGCGTCGTGGTCGCCGCAAACCTGCACGCACTCGCCGCAGCCCTTGCAGAGGTCGCTGACGAAAATGGAGAAGATGCCGCCGTTGCCGGGGCTCTTTTTCTCGACGCTGCGGAAGATGGCAGTGACGTCGTTGTACGCCAGTGGCAACTGGCCGATGATACGGGTGAACTCGCCGCGTGCCGCCTCGGAAACTGTCGTGAGTTGATCGACCTCGGCGCGGAGAATGTCCTTGAACGGTTCCTTGCCCTTGCTGGTGGCGTTGTCGACCATGCGGGCGCGGCAACGCTCCTCGAGGCCCTGAACCTCATTGAGCAGATTCTTCTGTTGCTCCTTGTCGCTGACGTAGTTGCGGATGGCGGTGACGAGGATGGTGCTGACGTCCTGCGCGGTGTTGGGCAGGGCGGTGTCCGGGCAAGCGGTGATGCACTCCATGCACTGGGTGCAGTTCTCGGCGATATAAACCGGCGTCTCGCGGCGGGCGACGTATTTGCTCTGCGTCGCGCCAATGCCCGCGCCCATCAGGCCCACGCTGGCCAGCGCGCCGGCCGGTTGGTGGTAGCCCAGTTCGTTGCGGAACTCGGAGTCATACTTGGCCATGGTCTGAAACGGCGCGCGCTCCTGTCCTTCCGGCATGGAGCAGCTTGGGCAGCCGGTGCTTTCGCAGCCGGAGGTGGGGATCATCTCGATCCCGTCGGCGTTGTTCGGCGCGAGCAGCGGGTTGCGCATGGTCGATGTGTCGGCATCCTCGATCTCACCGATATTGATTTCCTGCACGCGCTCGAAGCCGCCGATCATCACTTTCATGTTCGACTCCACAACAGCCTCGCCGAAGCGGCCGAACTTTTTCTCGTACTGCTTGTGCACGATGCCGTGATACTGCTCCTCGCTGATTTCGTGATCCTTGAGGAAGGATGACACCTTGAAGAATGCGCCGAGGAACGAGTTGCCCTGCATGCGCAACTGCAGATCCTCTCGGCTGGTGGCGTCGCGGGCGACATCGAAACCGGGCAGGATAAAAATCCGGATGTTGTTGTCCCTGACGAACTGCCGGTGCTTGGCCGGGATGCGTTTCCATGCCTCCTCGGGCGAGTCGCTTGATTCCCATACGAGGCAGCCGCCCTTGTTGATGCCTTCGAGCGGGTTCGTGTGCGTGAACGCCTTGGGGTCGCAGCACAGCACCACGTCCACGTGGTTCAGCTCGCAGTTCACCTGGATGCACTCCGGCGCCACGGTCAGGTAATAGTTTGTCGGCGCGCCCTTTTTCTCCGAGCCATATTTCGGATTGGCCATGATGAAGAGCTTGTCCTCCAGTTGGCCAAGGTCGTCATAGGTCGGGGTGCGCTCGGAAATAATCTGGCCAAAGTTGCCGATGATTTCGCCAAGGTTTTTGCCGGTTGTGATCATGCCCCAGCCGCCGATCGAGTGGAACCGTACCGCGATCGCGCCGCTTGGCAGTAGGGACGGTGTGTCCTTCGAGATGACAGCGTACGGGTGGCTGATGCCCAGCGTGAAATAGGTCTCGCCGTCCGCGGCGCTTTTGCCGTCAGTGCGCTTGGTTTGGCCTGTGGCAAACTCGTACGCGCCGAGCGTGTGCTCCGGCCGGAAGTCGCGTGAGCCGATGCCGTAGCTGCCGCGGAAAATGCGCGGGGTTTCCTCGGGCGTGATGGCCGGCAATTCGCCGCCGAACTTGGCCGCTTCCTGCCCCTTGCCCAGCGCGGTGCGGATGTCGCGGGTCAACGGGTTGTCGCCGGCCATGCCCTCGTCGGTGCGCTCGAGAATGATGACGGTTTTCTTGCCTCGCAACGCCTCGATGACCGCCGCCTCGGGGAAGGGGCGTATGACGTTGACGTGGATCGATCCGACCTTGGCGTTACGCTGATCGCGCAAATAGTCGCAGGCAGCCTCGATGTTCTCCGCCGCGCAGCCAAGCGAGACGAACACCGTATCGGCGTCGCCGGTCTTGTACTCGTGCAGCAGCCCGTAACGGCGGCCGGTGAGTTGCGCGAACTCCTCGCTGCACTGCTCGATGAAGCCAAGGATCGGCTCGTTGAAATTGTTGCGCCGGGCCACCACGCCGTTCATGTGGTGCTCCTGGTTTTGCACCGGGCCAATTAGCACCGGGTTTTTCAAATCCATCATCGCCGGTACCCGCCGCCGGGTTGGCCCGAACAATTCACGCTGCGACTCGGTGGGGCAGTCGATCGTGTCGTCCGGCGCGCCGAGGAACTCGCGCAGCAACTCCGATTCCGGGGAGCGATAGGTTCGCTCCGAGTGGGTGGTGAGCATGCCGTCCTGGATGTTCATGCCCGGGTTGAGCGCCAACTCGTTGACCTTGCGCAGGATGATCGCCGCGTCCGCCGCGTGCTGGGCGTCGCGAGCCATCATCATCGTCCAGCCGACGTCGAGTGCGCCGTAAAAATCGTCGTGACCGCAATGCACATTGAGCGCCTGCTTGGTCAGCGCGCGGGCGCCGACCTCCACCACCATGGTGGAGAGCTTGCCCGGTGCGTGGTAGTACTGCTCCATCGCGTAGGCGATGCCCTGCCCGGAGGTGAAGTTGACCGCGCGCTTGCCGGTCACGGCGAAGGCCGTGGCACCGCCTTGGGCGGCGTGTTCGCCTTCGCACTCGATCGCGATCTTTGAGTTGCCCCAGGCATCCAGTGCGCCCATCGCGAAGGCTTCTTGATACAGTTCACCGCCTTCTGTGGACGGGGTGATGGGATAAAAAATTCCGCCTTCAGTAATTCGCGTCTCCACGCACTTTGCCACCAAATAATTGCCATTGACGGTAACAGGAATGCCCGGATATTTCGGCTTTAAATCTGACTTGTTCGACATGTTTTATCTAAAAGAGTTCCTCCATTTGAGGCGTTGCCTGTGCAGGAAAGAGAAAACATGACACAACCGCCGAGCTATGTCCTACCTGACTCAAGAGTCTTGATTTGGCGACAACACACCCAAACCGGAAACTTAGCACCCCGACCGTCACCAAGCAACCCATTTGGGGGTGGCTTAATAAGGAAAAACATTTTAAAATATAAGTAAAACTTATCGTCTGTAGGTCTCAACACCGCGTGAAATTGGCTTTTGTTACTGGGTTTCTGAACGATCCGCACTTTGGCGGTGCCTTCGAGCGAGCCGTCATTAGGGCAAGCCGGCGGTGCTTCGGATAATGTCATCCAGTGGGGTCGTCGGACGGAAGCCGGTGAACTGTTCGAGTTTGTCGATGACAGGCTGGCGACGTTGCATGTCCTCGAAGCCGTTGTCGTAGGCCTCGTCGTACGGCACGAGCTCGATCTCGGAAGTTGATCCAGTCAACTCGATCACCCGCTTGGCCAAGCCGAGGATGGTCACCTCCTCGGTAGAGCCGATGTTGAACACGCCACCCGGTGCGCGGTCGCACATGGCCAAGCGCAGCAACGCCTCGACCGTGTCAGTTACATGGCCGAAGCAGCGGGACTGCTGGCCGTTGCCGAATACGCGCAGTGGCTCGCCCGCCTTGGCCGCCTCGACGAAACGCGGCAGCACCATACCGTACCGCCCGGTTTGCCGCGGGCCGACGGTGTTGAAAATTCGCGCCACGATGACCGGCAACTGGCGCTCGGCGTGGAAGGCGAGCGCGAGAAATTCGTCCATCAACTTTGAGCAGGCGTAGCTCCAGCGGCCAAGCGTCGGAGGGCCGATGAGCAGGTCGTCGGTTTCTGCAAACCCTTCGCGCGAGCTTTTGCCGTACACCTCGGAACTGGACGGCAGCAGCATCGGCGTGCGGTTGGGCGCGGCGGCCTCGAGGATGGCCTCGGTGGCCTTGAGGTTGGTCTCGATGGTGCGGATCGGCGACTGGATGACGAGATCCACCCCGACCGCGGCGGCGAGGTGAAACACGTAGCCCGACTCGGCGACTAGCGAGCCAAGCGACTCGCAGCCGGTGACGGTTCTTTCGACCACCGTGAGGTTCGGATCGTTGGCGACGGCGGCCAGGTTGGCTCGTGAGCCGGTGGAGAAATCGTCGATCACAACGACGCGTTCGCCTTGGCCAAGCAGGCGCTCGGTGAGGTGCGATCCGATGAAGCCGGCGCCGCCGGTGATGAGGGTGTGAGGTGCGTTGGGCACGCCGCTTGGTGTCACCCGGAGGCGCGGCTGTCAAGCGGCGCGCGGCGCGTTGGCTCGACAAGACGGCTTGGCCTGCCGCATATTTGACGTGCCTTGATGGGGGGGGTGTTTTGCGTCGAAATGAGAATCCTTGTTGCTATAACCGGAGCCAGTGGGATGATTTATGCTCAGCGCCTGCTCGACCGCCTGGGGGAGTCCGGGCACGAGACGCACGTCGTGCTCAGCGCCTACGCGCAAATGGTGATCAAGCAGGAGTTGCCGGACGGCCTGCGCCTGGCCGAGGGCATCGAGTCGCATGGGCTCAAGAGCATGAACGCGCCGTTCGCCAGTGGGTCGAACGCGTGCGACGCGATGGTCGTCATCCCGTGCACGATGGGCACGATGGGGCGCATCGCACATGGCTTCGCCGACAACGTTTTACTGCGCGCCGCCGATGTCGCGCTGAAGGAAAACCGGAAGCTGATTCTCGTGATACGCGAGACGCCGCTGAATTTGGTGCAACTCAAAAACATGGAGCTGTTGCTGCTGGCCGGCGCGACGATCCTGCCGGCGAACCCGCATTTTTATTTTAAGCCGCAGACGATTGAGGAAGTGGCCGACACGGTGGTGGCGCGGGTGCTCGACCACTTGGGCGTGGAGAACGAGGTCTCGCCGCGCTGGCAGGAGGAGGAATGAGTAAAACGGAACTAGTCAACGCGCCGAAGCCGAAGCCGCGCGGCCTGATGGGACTGCTCCTCAAGTGGGGCGAGTTCGTAAAATTTTCTCACACGCTCTTCGCGATGCCTTTCGCCTTGGCCTCGATGATGGTCGCCTCACGGGAACATTACTTTTATTTGGAGGGCGCCAAGGCCGCATTACCGCCGGAAGCGGCGAAGTACGGTTTCCCAGGCGTGAAACTTTTTGCGCTGATCGTCGTGTGCATGGTCTGCGCGCGGACGTGCGCGATGGCGTTCAACCGCATCGTCGATCGCAAGTTCGACGCAAAAAACCCGCGCACTGCCGAACGTCACCTGCCGACTGGCGAGATCAGTTTGTTCAGCGCGTGGTCGCTTTGCGCCTTGAGCGGCGCGGGCTTTCTCGTCGCCGCCGGGTTCATTAACACCGCCTGCCTTATGCTCGGGCCGGTGGCGTTATTTTTCATCTGTTTTTACTCGCTCACAAAACGCTTCACCGACTACACGCACATCTGGCTTGGCGTTGCGTTGGCGTTGGCACCGGTCGGCGCGTGGATCGCGGTGAAGGGTGGCACGATGGCGGAGTTGTTCCAACTGCTGCCGCTTGGCCAAAGCCTGCTGCCGCCGATTGTGCTCGGCATCTCCGTGGTGTTTTGGCTGATCGGGTTCGACATCATTTACGCGATGCAGGATTTCGAGTTCGACCGGCAACACGGCCTGCGCTCGATCGTGACAGCTTGGGGGCCAAAAAATGCACTCGTGGCATCGTTCCTTTCGCACATGATCATGCTCGGGTTGATATTGTTTTTTGGAATTCTGCTCAAGATGCGGGTTGCTTTCCTCATCGGTTGGCTGATTATTTTGCTTTGCCTCGCGTTCGAGCATTGGCTCGCCCGCAAGCGCAGCTTGAGGTGGATCAACACGTCGTTTTTCAAGCTCAACGCCCTGATCAGCTCGGTCTTTCTTTTCGTCGTGGCCACTGAAATTTTGTTCCCGTTCTTCCGCCGAATCCAGTGAGTTTTTTTATTCAAGATGAACTGCAAGGCATCCGCGAAAAAACCTCGCTTGGCCAACGGATCGACGAGGCCGACGCGCTGCGGTTGCTCGAGTGCGGCGACCTCAACGCGCTTGGCCAACTTGCCGACGAGGCCAACCGCCGCAAAAACAACAACCGCGCCACCTACATTCTCAACCGCTATTTCAATTATTCAAACTACTGCATCCTGAGCTGTCAGTTCTGCGCCTTCTCGCGCAAGAAACGCGACGCCGATGGCTTCGAGTTGGCAATCCACGACATGGTGCAAAAGGCGAGGGAGGCGCTGTCGATCGGCATCACCGAGTTGCACATCGTCGGCGGGTTGCACCCGTCGCTGCCGTTCAGCTACTACACGGAAATGATCCGGGAGTTGAAGGCTGTTGACGAGCGGCTCCAGCTCAAGTGCTTCACCGCGATTGAAATTTTGCACCTCGCCTGGCTAGCCAAAAAACCGGTGCCGGAGGTTCTGGCTGAGTTCAGGACACTTGGCCTTGATTCGCTGACCGGCGGCGGCGCGGAGATTTTCCGCAAAGAGGTGCGCGACCTGATCGCGCGCGGCAAGGAGACGGCTGAAGAGTACCTCGACGTGCATCGCACGTGGCACACGCTCGGCGGCCGGAGCACTTGCACGATGTTGTTCGGCCACCTCGAGACGCTTGGGGATCGTGTCGACCACATGCGGCAACTTCGCGGGTTGCAGGATGAGACCGGCGGTTTCACCGGCTTTATTCCACTGCCTTATCAGCCGGACAACAATGAGATCCCGGTCGAGCACTCGCCGACCGGTTTCGACATGCTGCGAACGCTCGCTGTCGCGCGGCTGTACCTCGACAACTTCGACCATATCACCGCGTACTGGGTTGGCATGGGGATGAAACTCGCACAGGTCGCGCTGAATTACGGCGCAGACGACGTGCATGGCACGATCCTCGAGGAGAAGATTTTTCACATGGCCGGCGCCGACACGCCGCAACTGCAAACGGAAACCGACATGATCCAAGCCATCCGCGAGGTCGGCCGGGTGCCAGTGCAGCGCGATACGTTTTACGAGCCGGTGCGCGAATGGAGCGCAGAGGAGGCCAGGCCCAAGGCCTGAGCGATGGGGGAATCAATGGCCAAGCGAATTGGCTCCGTGCCGTATCTCAATTCCGCGCCGCTCACCTGCGGCATCGAGGGCGAGATCGAGTTTTTGCCGCCGAGCCGTCTGGCCAAGCGCCTGCGCGCCGGTGAGTTGGCCGCCGGCTTGGTCAGCATCACCGAGGTGCTGTTCAATGATCTGTACGATACTCTCGACGGTGTGGCGGTGGCATCCGACGGGCCGGTGAAGAGTGTTTTCGTCGCGCACAAAAAACCGCTCGAGCAAGTCGAGGTTATCCACTGCGATACGGCGTCGCTCTCGAGCGTCAACCTACTCAAGGTGACCTTGGCAAAGCGCGGGCTCTCGCCGGGGCTCAAGCCGTTCGGCGACTACGACCGCGCCGCCGAGCGGGACGCCGTGCTGCTGATCGGCAATCCGGGCCTCGAGTTTTTGCGCTCGAGGCACAACCACAAAATCCTCGACCTTGGCCAGGCTTGGCGCGAGGACACCGGCCTGCCGTTTGTCTTCGCCGTCTGGGCAATTCGCCGCGATCAACGTCCGCCTGGCCTTGGGCAAAAGCTCCTGCAAGCCAAGCGGGACGGGTTGGCCAAGCTCGACGAAATCATCGCCACGCATCCCGAGTTCGACGCTGAGCTGCGAGCTGCCTACCTCCGCGAACACATCCGCTTCGACCTGGGCGAACGCGAAAAACAGGGCATTGCCTGCTTCGTCGAACGCCTTCGAGCCATCACCGACGAGACCGTATACGGGCCGGAATACATCGCCGGGTTTTAGGTGGCTCATCGGCGGCTTGGTTTGCTACTGTCGCGGGGAGCGATGGGAACAAACAGCCAAGGCACAGCAGCGGACGACCTATTCCGGGCCAAGCTGTTCCGCGACTTCTCCGGCACGATGCTGTGGCAGGTACTGGGCAAGCTGTTTCAGGTTGTCGGCATGGTGTACGCCACGCGCTGCCTTGGTCCGGACAACATCGGCGTGTCGCGCACGATCATCACGCTGGCGATGACGCTGCAGTTGTGCCTCGCGTTTGGGCTGGACGCCGTCGCGGTGCGGCACGTTGCCAGGGGCACGGCCAAGGCGGGCGGGATTGCCCCGGCGATTTTTACGTTTCGGCTTGTGTTGGGCCTCGTCGCCGCTGTGCTTTGGGCGGCGGGTGTTTGGCTGAGCCCACTCGAGGGGCTGGAGCGCTGGACGTGGCTGGCCGGTGCGCTGTTCCTGCTCGTGCTCAGTCTCGACTACAGTTGGCTGTTTCAGGCCACGGAACAGATGCCGCGCGCATCGCGGTTTCAACTGTTCTCATCGGTCGCGGCGAGCCTTTGGTTCATCCTGTTTTTCGAGAAAGGCCAGGCACTTGGCAGCGACCTGTTTGTGCTGCTCGGGGTGAACGCGCTGGTGGTCGGTTTCGTGTGGTGGCGGATGTCGCGCGAGCTGGGCTTCCGTTGCCTAAGCCTCGAGCGCTTGGCCAAGGCTGGTGCGTTGTTCCGCGAGGCAAGGCTGATTTGGGCGTTCAACTTGAGCTATTTCCTGCTGGCCAACATGGCGCTGCCGATGACCTACTTTTTGCTCAGCAAAACCGACAGCGGGTTGTTCGGTTCGGCGCAACAACTTGTGGTTGCGTTGCAAATGTTCCTGCACTACTTCGGCATTATCATGGCGCCGCGGCTTGTGGTGTGGCGGCAGGCCGACGTGACGATGTTCCGGCGGCGGGTGCTTCTTCTGGCGGGCGGCGCGGCGGCGGCGGGACTACTGTTTTCCGTCGGTCTCTGGCTGATCGTTGAGTGGCTGTACCCGCTGATTTACGGGGAGGCCTACGCGAGCGCGTCGGGATTATTGCCGGTGCTGGTACTCGGCAAGTTTTTTGCGGTTGGCACGGCGATGTTCACCTGGGCACTGTGGGCGGAACATCGCGACAAGCTGCCGGTGCTGTGCTGCCTGCCGTGCTGCCTGGTCTCCGGCGCGCTGTATTTTTGGCTGCTGCCGATTCACGGCAAAACCGCCGCCGCCTGGCTCACTCTCGGCGCGGAGTCAACGCTGATGCTGTTCTCGGCGTTGGCGTTCGCCTGGGCGGTGCGGCAGCCGCGGCTGGAGTCGGCCTGAAACTACTCCACCGCCTTGACCCGGTAGAAGCAGTGGGGCAGCCAGATACGGCGAGCATCCAGAAAACTGGCTCGGCCGTTTTCGAGACTCACCTGGCCAAGGCGGCTCCACTTTTTTAAGTCCACCGACGCTTCGATGTCGCATTGCGTACCGTCGACTCCGATCACCTCCAAGTTCATCTGCCCATCGTGGTTCACACTTACGATGCCGGGGAGTGACTGCCATTTCTTCAGCACGTTCGCGACCTCGATGTGGCGCTTGGCCAATGCGACGATCATCGGCGTCCAGCCGGAGTAATCGACTGCGCGCGGGTCGGCCCCGGCCCGGATGAGGGTATCGACCACGGCCACGTCGCCGCTCGCGGCGGCATAGTGGAGCGGCGTCCAGTTGCGCGGCGGGAGGTGCCAGTCGTCGCGCTTGGCCAAGTCGGCCCCGGCGGCGGTGAGTTGGCGCACCTTGGCCAAGTCGCCGGAAATGGCGGCGTGATGCAGCGTTGGCTTCAGCCCCGGCGTGGCACCCTTTGCCAGGAGCAGTTCGGCGGTTTTTGTCCAGAGATTTTCGTGGGCGTGGTCGAGCGGCGTCCGGCCGCCGCCGTCCTCCGCGTTGATGCCGAGCCCGGCGTCGAGCAACTCGACGATCCATTCGTCCATGCCGCTCGAGGCGGCGGCGTGCAGCAGCGTGTTGCCGGCCTCAGTGACGATGTGAAGATCCGCGCCGCTGTTGCGCAGGAACTGCGCCGGCCCCTTGTATTTGCCGACGACAGCAGAAAAGAGCGGCGTCCAGCCGGCGTCGGTTTTCGGATCCACCTCGGCCTTGCGCAGGAGGAGTGCGGCGACGGTCGAGGTGCGACCGCGGGCGGCGGCGGCGCTGAGTGGCGTGGCGCCCCAGCTGGTCTTGGCCTCGATGTCGCTGCCGTTGTCAAGTAGTTGAGTCACCGTCAACGTGTAGCCGTCGAGCGCAGCGAGGTGAACCGGCGTTTGGCCGTTAATGTCTTTCGCGTTGGGATCGGCCCCGGCGGCGAGAAGCAGCGCGAGGGTTACCCTGTAATTTTGCTCTGCGGCGATGTGCAGCGCGGTTTGGCCAAGGTGCGCCGGGACGTCCACCTTGGCCCCGTGATCGAGCAGCCACCCGACCGACTGCGTCTGGCCGTTGCGTGTGGCCCAATGGAGTGGAGTCCAGAGTTGGTCGCTTTGCAGATTGATGTCGGCGTCGTGGTCGAGCAGCAGTTGCATCGCCACGAGTTGGCTGTTCCATGCAGCGTGGTGAAGAGGCGAGTTGCCGGATTCGTCGCCGGCGTTGGCAGCCTCGTCGTCGCTGGCGAGCAGCGTGTTGAGGCGGTCGAGGTTGCCCTTGGCGGCGGCGGCCCAAATGTCGAGCGGCGTGGTCTCCTGCGCGTGTAGGGAGGCCGATGCGGCGATGAAAAAGCCGAACAGGCTGGCGATGGTTTTGGTGAATCCCCTCACAAGGCAGCAGTTTGCCCACGCGGCTTGGGCAAGGCGAGCGCGGAAATCTGCCCTAAAAAAAGCCTGAAAACGGGTTGACTCTCCTGGGGCTTGGGCTGACTGTTTCCCGAAACCTCTTCGAGTGGAGAGGTAGCAGGGTTGGGCTAAACCGTATGCAGCTTGGCCCTGCTTTCTTTCTTTTTTGAGCGAAGCTTTTACCGATGAACTAAAAGCAACCCTCGGCATCATATTGGGCTGTGCCGCCTTGATGCTTGTTTTCGCTGCGAGCCGCAGGAATAGCGCTGAGAACACGGAGTTGTTTCAATCCAACCCAAAAACATCTAGGCATTCGAACAGCGGTTGGAAATGGACTGGCCAGAAGTGCGCCGGCTTGCGGCACTGCCGGAATACGATAACCTGGCTATCTGCGAATACTTGGTCGCGGAGGTGAGTGATGAAATTGGAGTCGAAAGTCCCCTGCATTCCTAAACAGGGAGTGATGAGTTTTGAGGATTGGTTGGCGGGCCGCCGGGTGCGGCGCGAGTGGGGCAATCTCGTGGCCCTGGAGGTCATCTGCCGCAAAGCCAGCTCCAGCGACCGACGCCTTCGAAGCCAATTTAACGGAGACCGCGGGCTGCCATTCACAGCAACCGAAGAGCTGCAGGGGCGTAGCTGATTATTTGGTTGCAGTTTGAAGTTTTTCCAAGGGTTTTGGGCATCGGCAAAACACAATCAGACCGGTTCGGGGGCATTGCCCGGCTTTATGGGGAGGCGGGATTGCGGGCGCTTGGCCAGGCGCATGTCTGCGTCGTCGGCGTGGGCGGCGTGGGGTCGTGGACGATCGAGGCGCTGGCACGATCGGGTGTCGGGGGGGTGACGCTGGTGGATCTAGACGAGGTCTGCGTGACGAATGTGAACCGGCAGTTGCCGGCGCTCGACGGTGGCTTCGGCAAATTCAAGGTGGATGAGTTGGCCAAGCGCGTCGCGGCGATCAATCCTGACTGTCGGGTGAGGGCGCGCGCGGAGTTTTTCAACGACAAAACAAGCGGCGCAATCTTGGCGGACGGCTTTGATTATGTCGTGGACGCGATCGACAATGTCAGCAACAAGGCACAACTCATCGCCGACTGTCGGGAGCGGGGTATCCCGGTGATCACCAGCGGCGCGGCGGGCGGGCGGCGCGATGGCACGCGAGCGATGGTGGCCGACTTGTCCAAGTCCACCAACGATCCGCTGCTCTCCAAGGTGCGTGTGCAGTTGCGCCGGGATCATGGTTTTCCAAGGGAGGGTAAGAGGATGCGTGTGCCGTGTGTTTTCTCCCCGGAGCCGCCGGTTTATCCGAAGACGGATGGCACGGTGTGCTCCAGTCGCAGGGAAGCGGGGGAGTCGTCATCGTCGCTCAAGCTCAATTGCGAGCGGGGTTTCGGTGCGACGACATTCGTGACCGGGGCGTTCGGTTTTGCTGCTGCGGGAGAGGTGGTTCGGCGTTTGGCTGGCGAGTGTTCGGCGTGATTTTTACGGCGTGAGCCGAGCTTGTTTTTGGCTTGGGCGGTGCTACCGTCGTGGCGATGAGTCGGGACGCTGTATCGGTTGAAGTGCGAGGGATTCTTCCCGCGAACAGTGGCTGCGCTGTCTTCATCGGGAACGAGGAAAAGGTGTTCGTCATTCAGGTGGAGCACAACATGGGCGCCGTGATCGGCATGTTTTTGAACGACACCCCGAAGGAGCGGCCGCTGACCCACGACCTGATCGGGCACTTGCTGGACGGGTTCGGTATCAAGCTGCTGCGGGTTGTCATCACGGAGTTGAAAAACTCGACTTACTTCGCCCGCCTGATTCTCGAGCAGGAAAACGAACTTGGCCGCAAGCTCGTGGAGGTCGATGCCCGGCCAAGCGATTGCCTGGCGTTGGCCTCCCATTACAAGTCGCCGGTGTACGTGGCGGCGGATTTGTTCGACGAGGTGGAGGACATGACCGAGGTGCTCACGCAGATTCAGGACTCCGCCGGCGACGAGGAGCAGGGTTGATTTTTATCGGCATGTCCGCCCCCAACCCCCAGCTTCCTGCCGAGCCGCTCTGCCTCATTTTCGGCGACGAGGATTTTCTTGTGCGCGAGCGCGCCAGTCAGGTTTTCAACGGTTGGTGCGCCGGCGCCGGAGGTGAAGACCACGAGATTGTCGATGGCACGGTGCGCAACGCCGCCGGTGCGCTGGAGGCGTTGGCCAAGCTCAACGAGGCGGTGCAGACGCTGCCGTTTTTCGGCGGAGCCAAGGTGGTATGGCTGCGCGCGGCCAATTTTTTCGGCGACGAGCGCACGGCCTCAAGCCGCGAGGTAACCGATCGGCTGAACGGCTTGGCCAAGGACTGGGAGACGTTTGATTGGCAGGGGGTACAAGTGCTGATCAGCTCCGGCAAGATCGACAAGCGCAAGGCGTTTTTCAAGTCGGCCAAGAAGATCGCCGCCGTCGAGGATCTGTCTGTTGCCGACAAAGAACGCGGCAGCAAGGCGGCGTTGGTCGTGGGGCAGCGCCTGGCCGAGTTGGGCAAAAAAATCACCTCGCACGTTGCCGACGAGTTGGTCCTGCTGGCCGGCTCAAACCTGCAACAAATGCACACCGAGGCCGACAAACTCGCGGCATACGTGGGCGGGCGCGACGAGGTCACGCGGCAGGATGTGCATGAGATCGCCACCCGCACCAAGCAGGCGCAGGCGTTCGCGCTGGCCGACGCGCTTGGCGAGCGGAATTTGCCAAAGCTCCTGCGTGTGCTCGACGAGGAATTGTGGGTCGTGAAACTCGACGCCAAAAAATCGCCGATCGCGCTGCTCTATGGCTTGATCTCGAAGGTGCGAACGATGATTTTCCTCAAGGAAATGTTGCGACTGAAATGGATTCGCGTCGGTGGTGGCTATCCGCAATTTAAGTCACAACTCGAGGCCATCCCGGACGAACGGCTGCCGGACGACCGAAAATTCAACCCCAAGGCGATGCACCCGTACATGCTCTTCAATGCGCTTGGCCACGCGCGGCGCTATTCGGAGGAGGAACTGACCCGCGCGATGGCCATTCTGCTGGCCTGCAACAGGCAGTTGGTCTCGTCGAGCGCCGACGACACACTGCTGCTGCAACAGGCACTCGTGCAAATCGTCAGCAAGGCTGCGTGACCCGCCGCTTCGCGGAGAGTCGGTTGTGAGTTTCTCGGTGCTCGGTTCTTAGTCGCTTGGCCAAGCGGGGTTTTGAATGTTCATTGGGCGGTTTGTTCTTTAGGCTCTGCCGCGCATGAATCAAGTGGCTCTCATCACGGGTGCGTCTCGCGGGATTGGCCGGGGCATCGCGCTTGAGTTGGCTGCGGAGGGGTTCGACGTGGTGATCAACTACGCCGGAAACGCCGCCGCCGCCGCTGAGACGGTCAAGCTCTGCATCGATCGGGCTGCTACCGCCGGTCACACAATCCGCGCCGAGGTGTGCCAGGCTGACGTTGGCCAAGCGCCGGATCGCGAGCGGTTGACCGGGTTCACCCGCGAGTCGCTTGGCCGGCTCGATCTGCTTGTGAACAACGCAGGCATCACCTCGATCGGCCGTGCCGACTTGCTCGACGCCACCGAGGAAAACTGGGATGCCCTCATGGCTGTCAATTTGAAGGGGCCGTTTTTTCTTAGTCAACTCGCCGCTCGCTGGATGGTCGAGCAGACCGAAGCCTATGCCGAGCGCCGCCCGAAAATCATCAACATCTCTTCCGTCAGCGCTCACGCCGTCTCGACTAATCGCGGCGACTACTGCGTGGCCAAGGCCGGCCTTGGGATGGTGACCAAGCTCTTCGCCGGGCGCCTGGCCGATCACGGCATCAACGTTTACGAGGTTTGCCCCGGCGTGATCGCCTCCGACATGACCGCACCGGTGCGGGAGAAATACGACAAGCTCATCGCCGACGGACTGACGCCGATCCGCCGCTGGGGCGAGCCGAGCGATGTCGGCAAGGCGGTCGTGGCGTTGGCGCACGATTATTTTCCGTTCACCACCGGCGAGGTGTTCAACGTGGACGGCGGCTTCAACGTCCGAAAACTTTAAGGCATGGCCATCAAGATTGACCGCAAACTGACGCCACAAAAGCTCGTTCCCAAGCTCGAACGGTTTTTCGATCTATCGGGGCAGAAGATTTTGTCCATCGAGCAAAACAGGCGTGCGGCCAAGGGCACGCCGGTGTTCACCGTGAATGGCCAATACACCACGCGTGGCTGGACCGAGTGGACGCAGGGCTTTCAGTTCGGCTCGGCCGTGCTGCAGTACGACGCCACCGGCGACGAGCGGTTCTTGAAGATCGGTCACAAAGGCACGGTAAAGCACATGGCCTCGCACGTGTCGCACACCGGAGTGCACGATCACGGCTTCAACAACATCTCGACCTACGGCAACCTTCGGCGGCTCATGCGCGAGGGGAAGATCGCCCACGGCCCGCGCGAGATGGAGTTTTACGAACTCGCGCTCAAGGTCTCCGGCGCAGTGCAGGCCGCGCGCTGGACGGACATTCCGGGCGGCGGCTACATTTACTCGTTCAACGGCCCGCACTCGCTGTTCATCGACACGATCCGCTCGCTGCGCTCGCTCGCGGTGGCGCATCAGCTTGGCCACGCGTTGATGGGAGAGAGGGATCGGAAAATTTCGCTGCTCGAGCGTCTCGTGCGGCACGCCGAGGCGACGGCGGCGCACGGTGTTTATTACGGCGAAGGCCGCGACGCTTACGACGTGCGCGGCCGCACGGCGCACGAGAGCATTTTCAACCTGAACGACGGCACCTACCGCTGTCCGAACTCGCAGCAGGGCTACTCACCGTTTAGCACATGGACGCGCGGTCTGGCCTGGGCGGTCTGTGGGTATGCCGAGCAGCTCGAGTTTTTCCGCACGCTCAAGGATGCCACTCTCAAGCCGCTTGGCGGTCGGCGCAAATTGAACGCCATGCTGCTGAAGGCCGCCACCGCCACCGCCGATTTTTATCTCGAGAACAGTTGCACCGACGGCGTTCCAGCCTGGGACACCGGCGCGCCGCAACTGCATCGCTTAGGCAACTACTTGGCCAAGCGCTCAAACCCGCGCAACGATTTCGAGTCGGTCGATTCCTCCGCGGCGGCGATCGCGGCGCAGGGACTGATCCGCTTGGGTAACTACCTGATCAACAGTGGCAAAAAAGCGGGTGGCACGCGCTATCGTCAGGCCGGCTTGACCATCGCCAATACCCTGTTGCAGGCGCCGTACCTCTCCACGAGTGCCAGGCATCAGGGCTTGGTTTTGCACTCCATTTATCATCGCCCCAACGGCTGGGACCATATCCCGTGCGGCAGCAAAATCCCCTGCGGCGAAAGCTCGATGTGGGGCGACTACCACGCGCGCGAGTTGGCGCTGATGCTCCTTCGCGAAGCGCGCGGTGAGTGTTACCCGACCTTTTTCGACTACTGATTCACCGTGGCTGAGCCGTTCAAACTCAAGCGCATAGCGACGCTGAAAACCCCGGGAGCCTTCCGTGAACACGTCGCGTCGCTTGGCCTTTATTTGCCGTGCGACGACGCGATCCTGCCGCGCGCCGAGTCGCCCTTGTCCAAGCCGCTCGACCGAATCACGCTTGGCGGCAAAATACCCAGTAACCGTATCGCGATTCACCCGATGGAGGGCTGGGACGGCACGACAAGCGGTGGGGTGACTGACGAGATGACGCGCCGTTGGCAACGCTTCGGCGAGAGCGGGGCCAAGCTGATCCTCGGCGGCGAGGCGATGGCGGTGCGCCCCGATGGTCGCGCCAACCCGAACCAACTCATCCTCAACGAGGAAAACCAAGCCGAGATCGCGAGTCTCCGCGACACGCTTGTCGCGGCGCACGCCGGGCGATACGGCTCGACCGATGACTTGGCGATTGGTTTTCAGCTCACGCACTCGGGACGCTTCTGCCGGCCCAACGAGAAAACCAGGTTCGAGCCGCGAGTCGCGTATCAGCACCCGATCCTCGACGCGAAATTCAACGTAACCAGCGACGATCAAATTTGGACCGACGACGAAATCGGCGAACTCATCGGCAGCTACGTCCGCGCCGCGCGACTCGCCGCCGGAGCGGGGGCAGACTTCGTCGACCTCAAGCATTGTCACGGCTATTTGCTGCACGAATTTCTCAGCGCCCACACTCGCCCCGGCAGGTACGGCGGCTCGTTCGAAAACCGTACGCGCATCGTGCGTGAGATCATCGAGGGTATTCGCGCGGACGGAAACAACATCGACGTGATCGTTCGCGTGAGCGCGTTCGACTTCGTGCCGTTCCGTCCCGATCCGGCCCGGTCGCAGTCGAGCAAACTCGGCCCCGGCATCCCGGAGGATTTTTCCCATTGCCTACCATACCACTACGGATTCGGTCTGAATCCAGATAATCCGCTCGAGGTAGATCTCACTGAGCCGCAGCAGTTTGTGAAGTTGTGCGGCGAGTTGGGCGTCAAGCTCGTGAGCCTCAGCGCCGGTTCGCCGTATTACAATCCGCACATCCAGCGTCCCGCCGCCTATCCGCCGTCCGACGGCTACCAACCGGCGCACGATCCGCTCATCGATGTTGAGCGGCAGGTTCAAGTCGTTCGCCAAATCCGCGAAGCCGCGCCTGCTAATCTCGCTATCGCCGGT